>JAYFRK010000613.1:0-4171 GCA_034925975.1 Clostridium sp. | reverse complement strand
AAATTGCATTTATCTTTGGATGCCTTAAACTTAATATCCTATTATTGAGCATTGTATCCAAATTTACTTCTAAACTCTCTTTGTTTATTTCTATTGGAAGCTCATCTTCAACTTTGCTTATAATCTCTATACTTTCCACTTGTACTTCAAATGAATTTAATTTATTCTTGCTTTCTTTAACATTTCCAATAATAGATACTACTGATTCAATACTTATTTCTGATAAATTAAATCCATTATTATTCACTACACATTGAACTAATCCTGATCTATCTCTAATAATTATAAAAGTTATAAGTTTTAATCTTCTAATTTTATAAACCCATCCTTTAATACATACTTTTTCATCTATAAATTCTTTTAATTCATCTACTAATTTTCTTTTCATCTTATTATTACCTCCAATTATTACCTCAAAAAAATAATCCCCCTGAGTATAAAACTCAAGGGGCAAGATATTTCGCGGTGCCACCCTTTTTAATAATGTTCAATTAAATTAAGATATATACCATATAGAATGAGCTCTTTTCTATAAATAAAAAAAGCACCCACTCCTAATAGAAGTGAATGCATATTTTCACGGTACCATCCTAATTCAACAATGTATTAATACATTATCATCTCAAGTCCCTATAACGGAGGAAAACCGTCTTACCCTACTATATATTTCAGATAAGCATCTCCAGAATGTCCTTCAATATTACCTTTCTCATAGGCTCTCACCAACCCTACTCTCTTTGGATACTAGGTATATATTTACTCTTTCCTTCAATGAATTTACTTTTACTATATTCTATTTAAAAATACTCTTATTGTCAATATCCATTTTTTATAATTTGGAATATCCACAGATAAAAATTTATTTTTAAGACATGACACAAAAACAATATTAGAAAAAGACTTTAAGGAAGCAAAAATAAATAATCCTTCTATTCACATGAATATAATTTTGAATTAACTAATAATAATGCCTCTAAGGGTAACTCTTTAGAATATCTAGCCGATTACTTAGGTATTTCATTAAACGATATTACAGCAATCGGCGATAATTACAACGATATATCTATGTTTAAAAAAGCTGGGATAAGCGTTGCAATGGGAAATGCTGAAGATGATATAAAAAATATATGCAGCCATGTATCACTATCAAATGATCTCAATGGTGTAGCTCATTTTATTCACGAATTAATGAACAAATTAAAGCTTAAATCAGCTTCAGCGTAACCATTTGGGCGTGACGGAGTACTTAAAAGGGTGCAGATTAAAAATTTGATCTGCACCCTTTTTCACTAAAATTGAAATGCACCTTTTATAATTATTCTTGCCATTATAAAATTTTCTTAAAAATCCACTATAGCATTATAGAGATTTTATGTACAAGTTTTTAGATAATTCTCGAAGTCTCTTCTCATCCAATATATATATTGTTTTATTGTGGCATTTTATAATTGATTCTGCTTCAAGCTCTTTAAAGATTCTATTTAAGTGCCTATATGTTGTCCCTAAGAATTGAGCTATTTCTAGAAATGATGAATTAAAAACTATATAGTTTTTATCTGTTATATGCTCCACTAAATAGCTGGATAATCTATTTATAAGGGGATATACAAAGTTGTATGAACTATTATTAATTGTTGCATAAAGTTTTTCGCTTAGAGAATCCACTAAATGACATAAAAATTTTACATTTTCTAAATATTCTTTTCTAAGTATATCTGAAGGTATTGCTATCAGATGAGTATCTTCTATCGCATCAATGTTGCAGAGTATAGGAATATTTTTTAAAAGCTCTAAATCACCAATTGTATTAAATTCTCTATAAAACTTCAAAAGCATTGACTTTCCATTTTCAAAAAGATAAGTTATTTTAATTTTCCCATCTACAAGCAAATAATAATATTCAAGTTTAGAATCTGCTTCAAATATAAATTCTCCTCTTTCATAAAAATGAAGTTGTGCGTGCCTTAATATATCTTTATCCAATATATTTTCTATATTATGTCTTGCAATATAATGTCTTAAAAGGTTAATGTCCGAAATTTTTTTCATAATTCCTCCTTAACGTGACATATGTCATGTGAAAGTTTATATAAATATACTATTTTATTTATATAGACTTGTAAAGATAGGAGGAGTTATATATGTATAAAAACTTAGCTCTTATAAAAAAACTTTTATGTTATAATTAGAAAAACTATTATATGGAGGAATTATTATGAAGTACGAAGTTATAATATTTGATGCAGATGAGACTTTATTTGATTTTAAAAAATCCGAAAGAGATGCTTTTAGAAATGCTATGCTTGAATTTGATATAGAATATGATGAAAATTATCATTTAAAAATATATCAAGGTATAAATACATCTATATGGAAAGAATTTGAGGAAGGACTTATTACTCAAGAAAAATTAAAGGTGGAAAGATTCAGAAGATTATCAGACAGCTTAAATGCTGGGTTTGATGAGATTGAATTTGCAAAAGCATATATGAAGTATTTAGCTAATTCATCCTTTTTATATGATGATAGTATAGACCTTGTAGAAAGTCTTCATAAAGATTATAGACTTACAATTGTTACTAATGGTCTTAAGGATGTTCAAGATAATAGAATAAGAAAATCTATTATAGCAAAATACTTTGAGGATGTAGTAGTATCTGAAGAGGTTAAGGTGTCAAAACCAGATCCTAAAATATTTGAACATGCTTTAACCAATATAAAGCATACTGACAAGAGCAAGGTGCTGATTGTAGGAGATAGCTTAACCTCTGATATACAAGGCGGAATAAATTCTGGTATAGATACCTGCTGGTTTAATCCTAATAAAATTGTAAATAAGACTAAAATAAAATCTACTTATGAAATTTCTAACTTGATGGAGCTTATGGATGTACTTGAAAAATAGATTAAAAATATTCTAAATCCATGAAGCTCCATCAAAATCCTTATATTCTGCTTATATTGACTACTTATCTAATCCTCTTTTGTTATAAGTGTAAGCAAAAGCAATCGCAGCAATTAATATCCAAACTAAAATTACAGATATGTTATAGACAGATTCAGTACCTATTGCTTGGCATTTAAATACCTTTTCCAGCATAATATTTAAGTTATAATTAGGCAAGAATTCTGCTATTTTTTCCAAAGTTTTGTTTAGTCTTGCAAATAGAGGTATCATTAAAAGCAGCATAATGACAGGCATACCAATTACTCCTGTAGACATTTGATTAGGAGCAATAATCCCAACTACAGCGCCAATCTCTATCATGCTGAAAACTACTAGAGAACTTAGAAGTATATACATTCCTAAATACTGAGCATTAATGCCAATTATAAAAAACATTACTACATTAATACCTATTGACATTAAAAGTGTTATAAGAGCTTTTCCAGTTAAGAATTCCCAAGGTGATACAGCTGAAAGCATAAGAGTCCTAAGGGTATTCTTTTCTTTTTCTTCAGCAATTAGCATGGCTATAACAAAACTAGATACTAGTGTAAGATTCATACCCAGGCATAGAATTAATATATCTGCCTTTTGCAGCTGGTCACTTGATGCACCTCCTCCGAAAAGCTTTGAATATATAATACTAAACATAATTGGCAGCAAACACATCAACAAAACATTCATATTTTTGCCTAAATCCTTTATTTCTTTCTTAAACAATGCATTTACTCTTCTTATTGAAAATTCCATTATAGTTCCCTCCCTGTAAGGTTTAAGAATATTTTTTCTAAACTTGGCTCCATAGAATGAATTGCCAGTAGTTGTCCTTCTTCCATCCAGGCTTTAATTTTGGAAGCACCTTCTGGATTATTTTTCAGCATAATTTCTTTACTTCTATCCTTCAAAATTACTTTTATATCATCATGAGTGTATTTTAATTTCAAAGCTTCTGGCTGTCCTATATCCACTATTTCACCAACATTTAAAAAAGCTACTCTATCACAGAGTTTATCTGCTTCCTCCATGTTGTGAGTGGTCAAAAATATAGTAGTTCCTTCTTCATTAAGTTTTCTAAGCAGCCTATGAATCTCTAAAGTTGTGCCTGGATCTAAAGAAGAGGTAGGCTCATCTAGAAATAGTAATTTAGGTTTATGAAGCACCGCTCTAGCTATCATAAGCCTTTGCTTCATACCTTTTGAAAGCTTCTTAGCTTCCTTTTTTATA
>JAYFRK010000129.1:0-5791 GCA_034925975.1 Clostridium sp. | reverse complement strand
GGGAGGTGATTTTTATGGAAAGAGTGGATGAATATAAGATAACGGAAAAGCTGAATTTAAATATATGGAAAAGATTTTTTAAGTATCTATATGAATTTAGAAGTGGTCTTTTTAAAATGGCTTTTCTTATGATTATAGTTGCAGGAATAGATGCAGTAATGCCTCTTTTAACTAGATATGCTATAGATAATTTTATAGCAAAGAAAACAACTGTGGGGCTTAAAACTTTTGCTATAGTTTATTTTGGTATTTTTGCTCTTCAAGCTATAAATGTTAAACTATTTATAATGCAGGCAGGCAAAATAGAAACTGGATTAGCTTATCATATAAGAAAACTTGGATTTAAAAGATTACAGCAGCTATCTTTTTCTTATTATGATAATTCTTCAGTGGGGTGGCTTATGTCAAGAATGACATCGGATATAACAAGGCTAAGTGAAATAGTCTCTTGGGGATTAATTGATATGGTATGGGCTGTAGCTATGATGATAGGATTTGTAATTATAATGCTATATAACAATGTAGAACTAACACTTATAAGTATGTCTGTAGTTCCTGTTTTATTTGTTATAGGTGTGTTTTTCCAAAGAAAAATTTTAAAGTCTTATAGAAATGTTAGAAAGTTAAATTCACAGATAACAGCAGATTTTAGTGAAGAAGTGGCAGCTGCAAAGACTACTAAAACTTTAGTGCGTGAAGATGAAAATTTAAGAGAATTTAAAAATGATGCAGATAGTATGAGATATTCAGCAGTAAGGGCAGTAATGTTTTCGTCACTTTTCCTTCCTATAGTTATATCTATGGGAAGTATAGGAACAGGTTTAGCTCTTTGGTTTGGAGGTAATAAGGTAATTACAGAAGCTTTAACCTATGGAACCTTTGTAATGTTTATTTCTTATACAATACAGTTCTTTGACCCACTAAGTAGGCTTGCAGAAACCTTGGCAGAGCTTCAAAATGCTCAAGCTTCTGCAGAAAGAATAATAACTCTCATAGAGACTGAAGCTGATATATGGGATGAAGAAGCTGTAATAGAAAAGTATGGAGACTTATTTAATCCAAAGAGGGAAAACTGGGAAAAAATCTATGGTGATATAGAATTTAAAAATATAACCTTTTCTTATAAAAATGGAGAAGATGTACTTGAAAACTTTAATCTGAAGGTTAATAGTGGAGAAACCATAGCTTTAGTTGGTGAAACTGGTTCTGGAAAAAGTACCATTGTAAATTTGTTATGTAGATTTTATGAGCCAGATAGTGGAGATATATTAATTGATGGAAAGGATTATAGAGAAAGATCTCTTTTATGGCTTCAATCAAATTTAGGATATGTACTTCAAAGTCCGCATTTATTCAGCGGAACCATTAAAGATAATATTAGGTATGGAAAACTTGACGCTTCACAAGAAGAAATTGAAAGAGCAGCAAAACTTGTAAATGCTCATAGCTTTATTATGAATATGGAAAAGGGCTATGACACTGATGTAGGTGAAGGAGGAGGAAATCTATCCACTGGAGAAAAGCAGCTTATTTCCTTTGCTAGAGCAATCATAGCAGACCCAGCTATTTTTGTACTGGACGAGGATACCTCCTCTATTGATACAGAAACGGAAAAGATTATAGAAACTGCTATAGAGAAAACTCTATCAGGAAGACCAAGTTTTATAATTGCTCATAGACTTTCAACCATAGTATCTGCAGATAAAATTCTTGTGTTAAGAAAAGGAAAGATAGTTGAGGCAGGAAACCATAAAGAATTACTTAGGAAAAAAGGATATTATTATAGATTATATACAAACCAATTACTCCAAGAGAAGGAGCTAGAGAGTAGAAGGATATAATAAAATCCAATTTATTAAACAGTGAAATAAAGAAGGGGCTGTGGCACTAAGAATAAATACTACAATATACTGTTTTAACTTTAAACTTGCAAAACAGTATACTGTATGAATTCCTTAATGCGACAGCCCCTTTTGTCTATGAAAGTAAAATTATACTGGGGCAGTTTTTTATAAAATAGATAATTCAATATCTTTTTTAGATATATCAAGAACTGTCACAGGATAGTCTTTTACTTTATTTTTAAAAGAGTTTATTATTTCAGCATCATTTCCAAAATGCATTGGAATAAAATACTTTGGATTTATATTTTCAATGAAATATTGTCCACCTAAATAGTAATATTCAGCTTGTCTTGGGTCTACAGGAAAGAAAGCTAGGTCTATTTTTTCACCTGTTAGGCAAGAAATTTCTTCTTTAAACCATTTTTCAGCATAGGTATTATCCTCTTCACTATCTTCTTTCCAATACCACCAGTTCAAATCTCCAGCGTGAAATATATTAAAACCATCAAGATCTACTAAAAAAGAAACCCCTGCATCAGTTGAGCCAAAAACTTTTATAGTTAAATTGTCTAAAGTTAATGTATCATTTTTCTTTACAAAGCTATAAGAATTATCCATATTCTTAGGTTTTATATCATTACTTAAAATATACTTTATGTTAGTATTTTTACTGTTCCAAGTAAAGATTTTATTATTAAGATGATCAGAATGGTTATGGGATACAAAAACATATATAGGTTTTTCTTTTGATAATAGATCTTCAACAGTATATGTTTTTTCAAATGTGTTAGCACTTTCCCTATAGTAATCAAATATTAGAATACTATTAGAAGTCTCTATAGAAAAACCACTGTTATAAAAGTAATGTATATTTATTTTACTCAAAGTATCACCCTCTATTTAGCAGGCAATATTTCTGTCCAATATCCATCTGGATCAGCAATGAAATATAAGCCCATCTCTTTATTTTCATAGCAAATACAACCCATTTTCTTATGGCGTTCAAAAGCACCATCAAAATCATCAGTTCTTACAGCCATATGTATTTCATTATCCCCTAAATTATAAGCTGTATCTCTATCTCTTAACCAGGTAAGTTCAAGTTTGTAGTCACTACTATTATCCTTCATAAATGCTAGTATAAAACTGCCATCATCTGCATGATATCTACTAGCTTCTACAAAGCCAAGAGCTTCTTTATAGAAATTAACACTTTTCTCTAAATCAAAAACATTAATATTATTATGGTCAAGCTTAAAATTCATAATTAAAAACACTCCTTTACTTGTTCAATTAGATATCTAAATAAAATGATAACATTATAGGGGTATAATGTAAATTACATAATATTAGAAAAATAAAGGACAACTTTCCATTAGTAGCTTAGGGCTGTTCTAAAGATTGTTGAGTTCATTATATGGAAGCTCCTTGTCAGTTCTTCCAAGGAGTAAGCGATTCACACCAAATCATAGATTTGGGTTTTCTGCTTATATAGTTGACTTATGTAGTACTATGATTTATTATTTGTATATACAAATGATATGTGTGAAATTTATAAATAATATTTGAAAGGTTGATAAAATGGATTTTAAAAAGCTTACATTAGAGGATAAAGAACTATTTGAAAAGTATATAAATCCCTATAAATTTTTAAGCTGTGAATACTCATTTACTACTCTATATATTTGGAAAGATGCTTGTGAAATTCAGTATGCAATTTATAAAGATGCGTTAATCATAAAGAAAAAAGATTTTGAAGGAAACTATCACTTTATGCAGCCCTTAGGCTATAGAGAAGAAGATTTGCAAGACATACTAGAACATTTAGCACAATATAAAAAAGAAAACAATATGGATTATGTATTTAAAGATTTAGAAGAGGACTTTATAGAAAAAGTAAAAGCTTTGTGTGCAGGAGAGCAGTATATGTATATTGAAGAGGATAGAGATAACTTTGACTATTTATATGAAGCAGAAAAACTAATAAAACTTTCAGGAAAAAAACTTCATGGAAAGAAAAATCACTATAATTTTTTTGTTAAAGAATATAATTATGAAGTTAAGGAAATAGAAGAAGAGGTTATTGATGATGTAATAGAAGCAGCAGAAAAATGGTATGTGGAAAATAATAATGATGATAAAATGCTCTATTATGAAATGAAGTCAATAAAGGATCTTGTTAAGAATATGAATTTATTTAACCTAAAAGGGATAGCAGTTTATGTAGATGGTAAAGTAGCAGCTTTTAGTTTAGGGGAAAAACTTAATGATAAATTGGCAGTAATTCATATAGAAAAAGGCGATATGAATTATAGAGGAATATACAGCTTTATCAATAAAACCTTTATAGATATGTGTTTTAGCGATGTGAAAATAATAAATAGAGAACAAGACTTAGGCATAGAGGGACTTAGAAAGGCTAAACTTTCCTATCATCCAATTAAACTAGAGAAAAAATTCATTGTTAGTTGCTAGAAAACATGACCTTTAAATTGAATGTGTATTCTGTTTAAAGGTTAGTCTATTGGAAAAGGTGATTTTATGAAAAAATTGTTAGAAGGTAAAAAAGTGAAACTTATGGCTATAGAAAGTGAAGATATACCAGAGTTTACTAAATGGTATAATGACACCGAATTTATGAGAAATTACGATGTGATAGGTGCAGTCCCTAAAAGCATGGAAGAGATCAAAGAAATGCTTGAAGAAGTGAAAAGGTCTAATGATAAGTATATATTTGCTGTAAGACATATTGAAAGTGGGGAATTTATTGGAGTTACAGGCTTTGAAAATATCCTTTGGAATAATGGTACAGCACTAATATATATAGGAATAGGAAATGAAAAGTATAGGGGAATGGGTATAGGTAAAGAGGCTATGTATTTGACTATGGAGTTTGGATTTCAAGAGCTTAATTTTCACAGGATATATCTAAATGTACTGGAATACAATATGTCTGCTATAAAACTATATGAAAGATTAGGCTTTATAAAAGAAGGTACTCATAGAGAGTTTATCAATAGGGATAACAAAAGATTTGATATGTACCTATATGGAATACTTAAAAGGGAATGGATTGAGAAAAATTAGATAATTTAAATGAGAAGGGGATAATTTTAATGGCAGATACAAAAAAATCATTATGTAGTTGTCTATATTTTACAGTAAACAAGCTGTCAAGAATAATTGGAAAAATGGCAGAAGATGAATTCAGAATAACAGGATTATCACCTACTTATGCTTTTGTAATTAATATAGTTAACAAAAATGAAGGTATAGGTCAAAAGGAAATTGGAGAAGCACTTCATATGACTCCTTCAACTATAACAAGATTTATAGATAAATTAGAAGATAAGGGATTGGTAACAAGAAAATGCGGAGGCAAGAATTGCTATATATATCCTACAGAAAAAGCTAATAGTCTTCAATTAGATATTGATAAAGCATGGAGTAGTTTGCATGAAAGATGTTCAAAAATACTGGGTGAAGAAGAAGCAAAGGTACTTACAGAAATTATAGATAAAGCAGGCATAAAGCTTGAAGATAAATTTTAATATGGAAAATATAAACTTCAATATAAGGTGGCATTTATTTAAAACTAAGTTTTAGATAAGTGCCACCTTATATTTATTAATTATAAAAACTTTATAAATTCCTTAAAATTTAGTTTTAATATATAAGTGTAAAATTAAAGGATTTTAAAGGAGTAGATAATGATGAAAGAGAAAAAACTTCAAGCAATTAATTTGACTAAAAAAATAGGAGGAAGAACAATAATAAATGATCTATCATTTGAAATAGAAGAAGGAGATATATGTGGATTTCTTGGGCCTAATGGTTCAGGTAAGACAACAACAATTAGGATGATTACAGGACTTATCTCTCCTACTAAGGGAGAAATACTTATATCAGGTAACAATGTAGCAAAAGATCGCAGAACTGCTCTGATA
>JAYFRK010000398.1:0-2384 GCA_034925975.1 Clostridium sp. | reverse complement strand
CCAACTAATCCTAAATCAGCAACGTGCATGATTGAAGCATCAGCATCTTTGTTGATAGCGATTATGTAATCACTGTCTTGCATTCCAGCTAAATGTTGGATTGCTCCTGAAATACCTACTGCAATGTATAATTTTGGTCTTACAGTTTTTCCTGTTTGACCTACTTGTAATGCATGATCTATCCAGCCATTTTCTACAGCTGCTCTTGATCCTGCTACTGTTCCGCCTAATGCGTCAGCTAATTCTTGTAGTAATGCAAAGTTTTCTTTGCTTCCTACTCCTCTACCACCAGAAACTAATACTTCAGCTTCTCCGATATCTGCTACTTCTTTAGCTATTTTCACTGCTTCTACTACTTTTATTCTTAAGTCTGCTGCTTCTAATACTGGAGTTACTTTTTCTATTTTAGCTTCGCTTACTTTTGATTCATCTTTAGCTAATTTATCGAATACTCCTGGTCTTACTGTTGACATTTGTGGTCTGTGTTCTGTACACATGATTGTTGCCATTAAGTTTCCACCAAATGCAGGTCTTGTCATTAATAAGTGTCCAGTTCCTTCTTCTACATCTAATCCTGTACAGTCAGCAGTTAATCCTGTTCCTAATCTTCCTGCTATTCTTGGTCCTAAATCTCTTCCTAAGAAAGATGCTCCTATGAACATTACTTCTGGTTTCTTTTCGTTTACTAAGTCACATATAACTTTTGTATATGCATCTGTTGTAACGTGTGCTAATCTTTCATCTTCAGCATATATTACTTTATCTGCTCCATATGCTAATAATTCTTTAGCTATGTTATCTATTTTATTTCCTAAAAGAACTGCAGTTAATTCTACTCCTAATTTATCTGCAATTTCTCTTCCTTTTCCTAATAATTCTAGAGCTACTTTTTGTAGTTCTCCATCTCTTTGTTCTGCAAATACCCAAACGCCTTTGTAATCTGCTATATTCATTAATCTTACCTCCACTCTACTTATATACTAAATGTAGTGTTTTTCTTTTAATTTTGAAGCTGCAAATGCTGCTGCTTCTTTAGCTGACATGTTAACAACTTCACCTTTACCTTTGTTTTCTTTTGGCCAAGATTTCTTAACCTTTGTAGGTGATCCTTTTAATCCTAATAATGCTTTGTCAACATCTATATCATCAGCACTCCATACTTGAACTTCTTTGCTGAAAATTTCAAATATGTTTCTTGCATCCATGTATCTTGGTTCATTTAATTCTTTTATAGCTGTTAATAGACATGGCATTTGAACGTCTAATACTTCATATCCATCTTCTAAAGCTTTAGTTACTTTTAATCCATTTCCTGCAACTTCTACTTTTTGTACATAAGTTACTTGTGGAAGTCCTAAATGTTCTGCTATTTCTGGTCCTACTTGTGCAGTATCTCCATCAATCGCTTGTCTTCCAGCTAATATTAAATCATATTCTAATTTCTTTAATGCTCCTGCTAATGCATGAGATGTAGCTAATGTATCAGCTCCTGCGAATGCTCTATCTGTTACTAATATTGATTCGTCTGCTCCCATTGCCATTGCTTCTCTTAATGCTGCTTCTGCTTGTGGAGGTCCCATTGTTATAACTGTTACATGTGCTCCATTAGCATCTTTTATTCTTAATGCTTCTTCTAAAGCGTGTTTATCTTCTGGATTTATTATTGATGGAACTCCTTCTCTTATAAGTGTTCCTGTTACTGGATCTATTTTAACTTGGTTTGTATCTGGAACTTGTTTTAAACAAACAACTATCTTCATTGTTCAATTCCCTCCTTAATTAATCCTTATTTAAATATATCTCCTGAAATAACCATTCTTTGAACTTCGTTAGTTCCTTCGTATATTTGAGTTATCTTAGCATCTCTCATCATTCTTTCTACTGGATAATCCTTCATAAATCCGTATCCACCAAATAGTTGAACTGCTTCAGTTGTAACATACATAGCTGCATCTGAACATGCCCATTTTGCTCTTGCTGCTGAAACTGAATATGGTGATCCATTATTCTTATCCATAGCTGCTTTATATAATAAATATCTAGCTTGCTCAATTCTTAAATCCATTTCTGCCATTCTCCAAGCTAATCCTTGGTTTTTATAAAGTGCTTTTCCAAATTGTTTTCTTTCTTTCATGTATTGTTTTGCCTCTTCAAAAGCACCTTCAGCTATTCCTAGAGCTTGAGCCCCTACACCAATTCTTCCTCCATCAAGAGTTTTCATTGCTACAGAGAATCCTTTTCCTTCTTTTCCTCCTAAAAGGTTTTCAGCTGGAACTACACAATCTTCAAGTATTACTTCTCCAACTTGTGCTGATCTTATTCCCATTTTATTTTCAACTTTACCTATTGATATTCCTGGGAAAGATTTTTCTACTATGAAAGCA
>JAYFRK010000059.1:0-8947 GCA_034925975.1 Clostridium sp. | reverse complement strand
GAAAACTGGACAGATGTTTCAGGATTTTTAATGGCTGATCCTAGGATAGTTAAAAATCCAAAGCCTATTGAAAAAATTACTTATAAAGAATTAAGAGAGCTTGCATATATGGGAGCTACAGTTTTACATGAGGAAGCTATTTTTCCAGCAAGAGAAGGCGGCATACCAATAAATATAAAGAATACAAATTCACCAGATGATAAAGGAACTATAATTATAAATGACATAGATATTGATGATGGAATAGGTACAATAACAGGAATAGCAGGTAGAAAGGACTTTACAGTAATTTCAATAGAAAAAGCCTATATGAATGCTGAAATAGGTTTTGGAAGAAGACTTTTATCTATACTAGAGATTTATGGAGTATCTTTTGAGCATATGCCTTCAGGCATAGATACTATATGTGTTGTAATTGAAGATGCCCAACTTAATAATAAAATAGATAAGATTTTAGATGAAGTTAAAAGACAATGTAATCCTGACTCTATTCAAGTTATTCCTAACATGGCGTTAATAGCTACAGTAGGAAGAAGGATGGCAAAGGCAGTTGGAGTTTCTGAAAAATTATTTAATTCATTAGCAAAAAATAATGTGAATATAAGGATGATAGATCAAGGTTCAAGTGAAATAAATATTATAATTGGGGTGGAAACAAAAGATTTTGAAAGAGCAATAGATTCAATTTATAAAGCTTTCGTATAACTTAAAAAGGGGGAATAACTATGATAAGTGATGCAGTAAAAAAAGGAACAAAAAGTGCACCACACCGTTCCTTATTCAATGCCTTAGGTTTTACTAAAGAAGAAATGGAAAGACCTCTTATAGGTATTGTAAGCTCACAGAATGATATTGTACCAGGGCATATGAATCTTGACAAAGTAGTAGATGCAGTTAAAATGGGAGTGGCAATGGCTGGAGGGACACCAATTGTTTTTCCTGCAATTGCAGTATGTGACGGTATAGCTATGGGGCATCAAGGAATGAAGTATTCACTAGTTACAAGGGACTTAATTGCTGATTCAACAGAAGCAATGGCGATGGCTCATGCATTTGATGGCCTTGTGATGGTACCAAATTGTGATAAAAATGTACCAGGTCTTTTAATGGCAGCAGCAAGAGTTAATATTCCAACTATTTTTGTAAGTGGCGGTCCTATGCTTGCAGGAAAAGTAGATGGATGTAAGACAAGTCTTTCAAGTATGTTTGAGGCTGTTGGAGCTTTTAATGCAGGAAAAATCTCAGAAGAGAAACTAGAAGAATTTGAAAATAAAGCCTGTCCAACCTGTGGCTCTTGTTCGGGGATGTATACAGCTAACAGTATGAACTGCTTAACTGAAGTCCTTGGAATGGCATTGCAAGGAAACGGAACAATTCCAGCAGTTTACTCAGAAAGAATAAAGCTTGCAAAGCATGCAGGTATGAAAATTATGGAGCTAATTGAAAGAGACATAAAACCAAGAGATATTATGACTGAGGATGCTTTCAAGAATGCTTTAACTATGGATATGGCTCTTGGTTGCAGCACAAATAGCATGTTGCATTTACCAGCTATTGCTCATGAAGCAGGAATTGAATTAGATATAGATGTAGCAAATGAAATAAGCAGTAAGACCCCAAATCTTTGTCACCTTGCTCCAGCAGGGCATACTTACATTGAAGATTTAAATGAGGCTGGGGGCATTTATGCAGTTATGAACGAAGTAAATAAACTGGGTTTGTTAAATACAGATCTAATTACATGTACAGGAAAAACTGTTGGTGAAAACATTAAAAATTGTTACAACAAAAATCCACAGGTCATTAGACCAGTTGAAAATCCACATAGCAAGACTGGTGGCATAGCAGTTCTTAAAGGAAATCTTGCTCCAGATTCATGTGTTGTAAAACGTTCAGCAGTTGTACCTGAAATGTTAAAGCATGAAGGTCCAGCAAGGGTTTTTGATTGTGAAGAGGATGCTTTAGAGGCTATCAACACTGGGAAAATAGTTGATGGAGATGTTGTTGTTATTAGATATGAAGGACCTAAGGGAGGCCCTGGAATGAGAGAAATGCTTAATCCAACCTCTGCTATTATGGGAAGAGGCCTTGGCAGTACAGTTGCACTAATAACAGATGGACGTTTTAGTGGAGCCAGCAGAGGGGCATCGATTGGACATGTTTCTCCAGAGGCTGCAGTAGGAGGAAATATTGCACTAGTTGAAGAAGGAGATATTATTCAAATTGATATCATGGCTAATACAATTAATTTTGTTGTAAGTGATGAGGAGTTAGAAAGAAGAAGAGCTAACTGGAAACCTAGGCAGCCAAACATTACAACGGGTTATCTTGCAAGATATGCTGCATTAGTTACGTCTGGAAATAGGGGTGCTATCTTAGAAGTTCCTCGTAACTCAAAATGGTAAAAAAATTTATTTTATCTCTTGACAGGAAAAATTTATGATAGTATACTTTTTTCAAACATAAAATTATTAATGAAAAACGAAGAAGGGGAAAAGTAATTAAAAAGGTAGTCTTACAGAGAGTGGGATTAGGTGAAAGCCCATAGATGATGTTTTATTGAAAATCACCCTGGAGCTGCAAGCTGAAATAGAGTAAGCTGAGCCGGCAATGCCGTTAAAAATTTAAGTAATAAAATTGAGTGGTACCGCGGATATAGATTCCTTCGCCTCATGGCAAAGGAGTCTTTTTTTATTATCTAAAAATACCTATATCAGTAATGCTTAGTTAAAAGGGGGCTATTAGCTAAGTAATGGTTCAATTAAAAATTAAAAGGGGGCTATTAATAATGGCAAAGGTTTATTATCAACAGGATGCAAATTTAGAATTACTAAAGGGGAAAAAAGTAGCTGTAATTGGTTTTGGAAGCCAAGGGCATGCACATGCGTTAAACCTTAAGGAGAGCGGGGTTGATGTAGTTGTAGGGCTTTATGATGGAAGTAAATCAAAAGAAGCAGCAGAAAGTGCAGGACTTAAAGTATTAGAAACAGCTGAAGCTGTAAAGAAGGCTGATATAGTTGTAATGCTTATACCAGATGAAAAACAAGCAGAAGTTTACAAAGAAAAAGTTCAGCCAAATCTTAATGAAGGAGACGCTCTAGTATTTGCACACGGATTTAACATTCATTTTGGACAAATAGTTCCACCAGAATATGTAGATGTATTTATGATTGCGCCAAAGGGTCCAGGGCATATTGTAAGAAGACAATATAGTGAAGGCGGTGGAGTACCTTGCCTTATAGCTGTGGCTCAAGATTATACAAAAAAAGCCAAGGAATATGCTCTTGCTTATGCTAAGGGAATAGGTGGAACCCGTGGGGGAGTCCTAGAAACAACTTTTAAAGATGAAACTGAGACGGATTTATTTGGTGAACAGGCAGTTCTTTGTGGAGGAGTAACTGCACTTATGAAAGCTGGCTTTGAGACATTAGTTGAAGCGGGATATGCACCGGAAAACGCTTATTTTGAGTGTGTACATGAAATGAAACTTATTGTAGATCTCATATATGAAGGGGGCTTCAATTATATGAGATATTCAATAAGTGATACTGCAGAATATGGAGACTATGTAGTAGGGGATAGAATAGTGACAGAAGATACAAAAAAAGAAATGAGAAAGGTGCTTTCAGAAATTCAAAATGGAAGTTTTGCAAAAGAATGGCTGCTTGAGAACAAGGTTAACAGACCTAAATTTAATGCAATGAGAAAAGCAGCAAGAGAGCATGAAATTGAAAAAGTTGGCAGTGAATTAAGAAAAATGATGACATGGATTAACGCAAAGTAAATTTAATATAAACTAATATTATATGGGGATAAAGCTTTTATATTGGGGGATTTATAAATGAAATTAAATGGGGCTAAGATTTTGTTAAGGTGTCTAAAAAGACTTGGGGTGGAGATCATTTTTGGATATCCTGGAGGGGCAGTACTTCCAATTTATGATGCTATATATGATGAAAAAGAAATAAAGCATATTTTAACTGCTCACGAGCAGGGGGCTACTCATGCAGCAGATGGATATGCAAGGGCTACTGGAAAAGTAGGCGTAGTTCTAGTAACTTCAGGGCCTGGGGCAACGAACACAGTTACAGGAATTGCAACTGCATATAGAGATTCTGTTCCAATGGTAATTATCACAGGGCAAGTTCCATTATCTCAAATAGGAAAGTCAGCTTTTCAAGAGGTAGATATTTTAGGAATTACAACTCCAATAACTAAGAAAAATTTCATAGTGGAGAATGTAAATGATCTTCCATTAATACTTGAGAAAGCTTTTAAAATAGCAAATGAGGGGAGAAAAGGACCAGTTGTTATTGATATTCCAAAGGATATTCAAGTATCAGAAACTGAATACAGAGAAATAGGATTTAAAAGCATTGATGAAGTGGGGGCAAGTTCATTCTTAAATAATAGATTAAAAGAAGATATTAATAAGGCAGTAAATCTAATAAACCTTTCAGAAAGACCAATTATTTATGCTGGTGGCGGAATTATTAGTTCAGGAGCTAGCAGAGAAATAATAAGGTTTTCTGAAAAGATCAAATCTCCTGTCACCTGTAGTTTAATGGCACTTGGTGGTTTCCCAGGAAATCATAAGTATTTTACAGGGATGATAGGAATGCATGGAACAAGATGTTCTAATTATGCAATAACAAAATGCGATCTATTGATTGCAATTGGGGCAAGGTTTAGTGATCGTGTAACAAGTAAAGTTGAAAGTTTTGCACCGGGGGCTAAAATTATTCATATAGATATTGATGAAATGGAAATAGGCAAAAATGTTAGAGTAGATGTTCCAATAAGAGGAGATGTAAAGGAAGTTTTAGAACTTATAAACGAAGGGGTAAATGAAAAAGCAGAAGGAAGTTGGAATCATCAAGTACAGGAATGGAAAATAAAATATCCTCTAGCATATAATAAAAATGAGGTTTTAAGCGGACAATATATAATTGAAAAATTGTATGAACTTACAAGGGGAGAATGTATTATAACTACAGAGGTAGGGCAAAACCAGATATGGGCAGCACAGTATTATAAATATTTAGAACCAAGATCTTTTATATCTTCGGGAGGACTTGGAACTATGGGATTTGGACTTGGAGCAGCTATTGGGGCATACTTTGGAAATACAGGTAAGAAAGTTATTAATGTAGCAGGTGATGGAAGCTTTAAAATGAATTCAACAGAACTTGCTACAATAGCTAAATACAAAATTCCAATAGTTCAGTTGGTTTTAAATAATAGTTCCCTTGGGATGGTTAAACAGTGGCAGGAAATGTTTTATGAAGGACGCTTTTCTTATACTATTTTTGAAGATGAGGTTGATTTTGTAAAGCTTGGGGAAGCTTATAAAATAAAATCCATAAAAATTACAGCTAATGAAGAGGTTCAAGAGGTCTTAGAATATGCCTTATCTCTTAATGAGCCTATTTTAATTGACTGCAAGATAAATCCAAGTGAGAAAGTGTTTCCTATGGTAGCACCTGGGGAAGCTATTAATAATATGATATGTGGTTAATGAACTTTTATTGCAATGGTATAAAACAGGATAGTTTTATACCATTGCTTATAATATTAGTATCTTCCAGAAATATTTTTTTTGCCATTAACGTTTATATTAAACTGTAATGGTATTTCATCAGAATAGTTTCTATAGTAGTTAGATTGATCAGAGCTTATATCTTTAGTCCAGAAAAAGACTAAAATTATTTTATTTTTATTGTTAGGATTTTCAGCTGCAAATTGACCTGATATATCATTGCTGTGGATAGTTAAGTCTTTCATAGTAAGAGAATGTTTGGTTATAGAAACAGGAAGCTCACTGTTAACTAAAGCTAGAGCTGAGTTGTTCCAAGGGTTTCCAATGAACATCAGATTATTATTCTTTAATTCTTCAGAGGATAATTCTGTATCTTTCTTTATTATAATTTCAATACCATATTGTTCTTTAAGGCTACCTTGAAGCATAGAAAGAAAGTTATCTATTTCTGGAGCTTCAGTCTGAGTCAAGTTAGAAGGCTTAATAATATATAATTTTTCTCCAATTAATCCTTTAGCAACAAAACTTTCTAAAGATGTTCCATATTGCTTGTCCATACTTAGAATTCTATTTTTATCTATTTCTATATAAGAATTACGTCTTTCTTCTTCAGATAGCATTACGTTTTCTGGAAAATAAGTCTTAGAATTTATGGAAGATCTTATGGCAGCCTCAATATTTTTTCCTGCCACCTCATTGATTATACTTAAAAAGCCATCAATAGTTGCATTTTTAAATTTATATCTTTCAAAATATGTTTTAAGTATTTCTACAAATTTCTCTTCACCAACTCTTTGTTTTAAATCTTCAAATACCACAGGACCTTTTCGATAAATTATCATTGAATATTCTGACCAAGAAGCAAACTTATCAACGCTTGAATTTATAGGTAGACCTGCGGTCTTATCTGGATATAAATGTAATCTAAACTGTGTAAAAGCACTTTCTTGAGAATACTTACCATATTGTTTTTCAAAATAGTAAGCGGTGGAGTAAGTTGTCAAAGATTCATCAAGAAAAGATTCTTTAAACTCATTATTTCCCACTACAGAATACCACCATTGATGACAAATTTCATGTACAGTACTGGTTAGTTCAAATGGCATGTGTGTAAAGGTTTGAAGGTAATCAGTATCAGGATTAAAATTGTAATGTCCCATCTGAATAAGTTGTGGGTATTCCATAGCTCCACCAGATAAATCGGCTTCTACTATATCGAACTCTTCAAAAGGATATTTTCCAAAGGTACTACTGAAAAATTTTATAGAATCAGAAGCTACATCTAAAAGTTTGTTAGCTTGTTTTTTTGATTTTATAGCATTTTCATCATTATAATAAAAACTATTTATCTTAGTTCCATCTACAGTTTTAGAAACTACGTTGAACTTTGGACTCATTATAAATACAAAATCTCTAACATTTTCAGCTGCAACATTTAGTGTTTTTTTATTGTCATTAAAAGTTGTTTTTTTATCAACTCCTGTAGAGGCAATTACCATGTTTTTAGAAGTTTCAATTGTAAAGTCATAGTTAGATGATTCAGAGTAATTAGATTCACCAACTGGATGAAAAGGCTTTTCATCCCATAAACCAGTTTTAGGATCATATATAGACAGAATAGGATACCAATTAGTAAAATTATAAATATCGTTAGAGTATCCCATACGGTTATTTCCAGAAGGAAGCTTTAAAGTAAAGTCTATGTAAATATCTACTTTTTCCTTAGGCTTTAAATTTTCATTAAGATTTATCTTAAGAATTTGATTTTTTTGCGTGAAATTCACACTTTTGTTATTTATAAGAACTTTAGTTATAGTTATATCACCTATTTGATCTTTTTCAAGAGTAGGCGGCATTCCTCCTATACCAGGTAAAGTTTCAGCACTATTATAGGAATCAGGATATAAGTGTAGTACAATATCCTTCAAGTCTTTACCGTATGAGTTATTAAAAGATATTGTTTCATTAGCTGTAAGCACTTTTTCATTTTCATCAAAGACTGCATTAATTTTGTAATTGTTTAAGGTATCTTCTGCAAAAGCATAAGGTACTTTAAAACATAAACTACACAGCAGTGTAATAATAAAACAGGTAAAAATTTTAAAATTAAGTTTTTTCATAAATTTCGCTCTTGTATTGAGCTATTTCCCCCCTTAAATAAAATAATTTTATGTTAACATTTTACATTACAATAAAATATTAACACATAGTTTTTATAAAATATAGTATTGATTTAATATTTTACATAGTTAGTTAATATAAGTATGATAAAATATAGATAGAATTAAAATACAAAACATAGGTGGTGCAGTGGAGTTGAAGAATTGTTTGAAAAGCATTCTGTTTTTTCTTGCATTTATTATTATTTCGGCTAGTTTTTTGAACTTAGAAGCAAAAGCAGAAGATAAGTTCCAAATTAGAAATTGGAAGGTTGAAGCTAAACTTTTAGAGGATGGTTCATTAGATATTAAAGAAAATATTACGTATGAATTTTCAGGAAAATTTAATGGAGTATTTAGAGAGGTGTCTTTAAAAAAGACTGATGGAATTAGTGATATAAAAATATGGGACAGTAAAAATGGAGATAAGGCTATATATAAAAAGGTCGATAAGGGGTCAAAAGGTGATGTAGGAGTTTATGAGCTAGAAAATAAAAAAAATGATTATGTAAAAATTAAAGTATATTCCCCTTCTAAAAACGAGCAAAAAACCTTTAACATAAGCTATAAAGTTAATAATGTAGCTATTAAATATAATGATGTAGGTGAGCTTTTCTATAACTTTTTAGGTACTGAAAACACTACTCCAGTGGATTCATTTACGGCAAATATAGATTTGCCATATCCTGCTTATGAGGATAAAGTTAAAATATTTGGACGCATTCCATCAAATGGACTTATAAACTTTACAGGTAAGGGATCAGTAGTTTTACATGGAGAAAATGTTCCAGATGAAAAAATTTTAGCTGCAAGGTTGATTTTTCCTAAAGAATATATACCCAATTCTAAAAAGATTGTAAATGAAGAGGCTTATTCTAGAATTTTAAGCGAAGAAAAAAAGTATTCTGATGATATTAAGAATAAAGTTGAGAGAGCTAAAAAGAGAAAAGAATTTTCAAATTATGGATCTATAGCATTTATAGGAGGAAGTGCTATTTTAATAGTAGCATTAATATTAGCCTTTAGAAGAAAAGTAAGGTTTAATAAAGAAGATTTCTATATAATGCTTCCAGAAGATTGTACTCCAGCAGTTGCAAGTATAATATATTCAAGCTATTTAGGAACTAAAGACATAATTTCAACTATTTTAGATTTATGTAGAAAAGGTTATCTAAGGGTGGAAAACTTTCAAGAAGACATATTAGAAAATGAACACAATAAAACTAAGAAAAAGAAATATGAAAATTAT
>JAYFRK010000199.1:0-1524 GCA_034925975.1 Clostridium sp. | reverse complement strand
TACCTCTTAAAATATGTATATAAATTACTATAAAAAAGTATGAAGCACCATTTGAATGTGCATATCTAATAAACCAACCATAGTTAATATCTCTCATTATATGTTGTACACTATCAAATGCATAATCTATATGTGGTGTATAAAACATAGATAAGAAAATACCACTTACTAATTGTATACCTAAAAACATTCCGGCCATAAAACCATAATTCCAAAAATAATTTATATTTTGTGGTGTTGGGTAATACATTAAAAATTGATATACCCTTCTAACACTCGCATCAGCTAATAATATATTATTTAACTTATTAAACATTGCTAATATAATTAATCCTTTTAATAAGTAGTCAAATTAAGTCTGCCAGTTATTTTTAAGTGTTATCTTAAAAATAAATGAATAATTAAAAATTGTTCAAAATAAATAAATATGTTATATGTATCTGTACATACGCAATTATTTTTAAATTTAATGAAATTATTTCAGAAGAAATATAAAATAAAATAGGTAAATCTACTGATTCAAATCCGTATAATAACAATTCATCAAAACAGAAACATTGTATTTTTAAGACATATACGCTTACTGTATTTGGAGAGATGAAATATATACTAATTCCTTTAATTATATAATCTGTTGGATTATATATTCTAAAAAATACCAAGTATGTTTCACTTGGAGCAATATACATACTATTCTGTAATGTAATAAATTCCACCAGATTAACATTTGTAGTTGCTGCTTTGAAAACTACTATATATAAATTTGTTTCACCTTTTAATGAATCAACACTCAGTAAAGAAATTTTATTTTCTGCACTTGTCAATCCTCTAAAAGAATAATTTTTATCAATATTATATATTACATCCTCACTCTTTTTTAAAATATCTAAAGAATTTATATTATCATCCAAATATTTTGTTGCACCACCTATTAATGTTTTACTATCATTGTTAAAGATACTAGACTCATATGAATTAGAAAATAACTCTAAATAAATATAGTATTTATAATTTATTTGATCATATAAATTTTGACTATTTAAATAATAATTATTTAATTCACAATAGATCTTATATATCGGTATATTGTATATCGAAAAATATAACATCTGCAACACTACTAGTAGTGATATATAAATTAAAAAATATCTTATATTTTTCATATTAATGTAATGCTATCATATCTTTTAAATAAATACAGCCTAGTACTACGAAGATATATCCTTGTAATATTGCTACTACACCTTCGAATAAAATTAATACTACTGTTATTACTATTGGTAACATACCTATTAGTACTGTTTTACCTGAAATATAATAAGCTGGATAAATTAATTTATGTACAACTACTGCGATTGTATCTAATAAGATATGACCTGCTACGATATTTGCAAATAATCGTAATGCTAAACTAATAGATCTGAAGATGAATGAAATTGTTTCAATGAATACTAATAGTGGTACTAGTGCGAATGGGATATCTTTTGGAAAAAACATTGAAAATATTTTTATTCCATATTTATC
>JAYFRK010000386.1:0-10496 GCA_034925975.1 Clostridium sp. | reverse complement strand
GATCCTACAGGAAAAAGCGATGAGAAATTTAAAAAGACAGCGATGATAGTTGAAGAAAAAGTTAGGGAACTGGCAAAAAAAATTAGAGATGGAGAGATTATTTAGGAAGGTGTCTATTGTGACTATAATAACGCAAATATTTAGTTGGCTTAATGATCAAGTGTTAAAGATGAAATGGCTTTCAGATCTGATAAAATTACTTGTAGAGAAGGTATTTGGGCTATCTGTTAAAGAAAGACTAGGCGGAAGTCTACATTTCTTTCTTTACGATACAATAAAAATTTTTATATTACTATCAATACTTATCTTTATTATATCTTATATACAAAGCTACTTTCCTCCAGAAAGAACTAAAAAAATACTTGGGGGAATTAAAGGGGTTAAGGGAAATATTTTAGGAGCTCTACTAGGGACAATTACACCATTTTGCAGCTGCTCAAGTATTCCAATTTTTATAGGTTTTACTTCAGCAGGACTTCCTCTAGGAGTTACTTTTTCGTTTTTAATTTCTTCACCTCTTGTAGACTTAGCATCACTTTTAATTTTAATGTCCTTCTTTGGTGCTAAAATTGCCATAGCTTATGTTGTGGTTGGATTAATATTAGCAGTTTTGGGAGGAACAATTATCGATAAATTAGGACTTGAAGAATATGTACAGGGATATGTTAGAGATATGGGAAATATTGATACTGAAGTTATAGAACTAACTAAAGAAGAAAGAGTATCTTATTCAAAAGATCAAGTTAAGGGAATTGTCCAAAAGGTATGGTTATATGTATTAATCGGTGTTGGAATCGGTGCAGCAATTCATAATTGGATTCCTCAATCTGTAATAGAAAATGTTATTGGAAGCAATAACCCTTTTGCAGTATTACTTGCTACTATAGTAGGTATTCCTATGTATGCTGATATATTTGGTACTTTACCAATAGCAGAAGCATTGTTTGGTAAAGGGGTAGGAATTGGAACAGTTCTATCTTTCATGATGGCTGTTACTGCACTGTCTCTTCCATCTATAATTATGTTAAGCAAGGTTGTTAAACGCAAACTATTAACAATTTTTGTTGTTATAGTATCCATAGGTATAATTATTATAGGATATTTATTTAATGCTTTTTCATATATATTTATGTGATGATGATCATGCTAATATTCCCACTTTTAATAAAAACTTTTAAGAAAAGTAAAAGATATAAGGCTTAAATTTAATGAAAATTGCTTTTCAAGAGATATGAGAGAATTAGAGTGAATAAACAAGTATAAACTTAAATTAGAGGAGGTAATACTATGATAATTAAAATTTTAGGAACAGGATGTCGTAATTGTAAAAACTTAGAGGCAAATGCAAGAGAAGCTGTTAAAGAATTAGGGCTTGATGCAGTTGTAGAAAAGGTAGAAGATATAAAGGACATAATGGCTTATGGAGTTATGAGAACTCCTGCTCTTGTAATAGATGAAAAAGTGAAGGTAATGGGTAGAGTTCCAAAGACTGAAGAAATAAAAGAAATATTAAAAGGTTAGCTATAATATGAAGGGTATCCAATCATTTTAGGATACCCTTTCAAAATAGGTACATGTTCTAAATAAATTATTAAATTCTATTATACAGTTCTCAATTAGTATTCAAGATTATCATCATCAAAATCTTCTTCGAAAGGCCTCATACCGCCCATTCCCATCATAGGAGACATTTCATGTCCACCCATAAAAGGCATTTGGTACATACCAGGAGTCTGCTGGTACATACTAGGAGTCTGATACATATGATACATGTGGTACATATGACAGCCATGCATGTGTGCCATAGGACACATATACCCAGTCATAGGGCACATATTACTATAAGTACCCATAGGGTGCATTCCCATCATGGAAGGCATTTGATACATATTTCCATACATAGGCATCATCCCTTGTCCGCTCATGTGAGGCATATATTGCATGCCACCCATAGGATACATATTTTCCATATCATGCATGTCATGCATTGAATCTTTACAATCCATTGAATATTTCTCCATTAATTACACCTCTATTAATAATTTTTATTACATTTACAATATATGTAATAGAATGATTTTGTTGAACAAATTTTTATATTTAATTGAGAAATTAATGGATACATATTCATAACTTATATGAAATAATTGATAGTTACATTATTTATATGAATATTGAGAAAAAGACTTATATAATATATTGTTTATTTTATCTGCAAATTCTTGAAGTAAATTCATATCACTTATATAATTGCTTTTTAAAATAATTTTAAGTTGGTTTGTAGCTGATTCTAAATACAATGTATCAATTGTTATAACTTTGTTTTCAATTAGTTCTTCCAAGGGCTTTTCTGCATTACATCTAATTGATTCCATTAAATTTAGTTTAAATATATCAATACTAATTTCTTCGGCGGAAAATATATTTAAATCAAGATTATCCATTTTAAATCCCTCCTTTTTAAAGTATTGACATTAAAAATAGAAATGATACTCTTTTAATTTAACCTTATATGTATCATAAAGTAATGCTTAACAACATTTTATAGGAATAGTCATAAGAGAAATGGAAAAGCTATTATTGTGAGCGTAAACAAATAAAAAAGCATAGTTCATATAAAAATTAGGCTATGAAAGGGGATAAAATCATGAACAATAAGTATGATTTAGAACAAGCAAAACAATTAAATGCAAAATCAGTCTCGAAAGCTGGAACTGCCAATATGAATTTTAATATGACAAACACAACAGCAGGAATGGGGAATATGACTAATAATGCAACACCTATAAGCTCTGACAGTGCTACATTACAAAAAGTAAAGCAGCAGAATGCCCAATCAACATCAAAAGCTGGAACTAGCAATATGAACTTTAATATGACAAACACAACAGCAGGAATGGGGAATATGACTAATAATGCAACACCTATAAGCTCTGATAGTGATACATTACAAAAAGTAAAACAACAGAATGCCCAATCAGCATCAAAAGCTGGAACTAGTAATATGAATTTTAATATGGAAAATACAACAGCAGGAATGACAAATATGACAAACAGTGCAACATCTGCAAGCTTTGACAACAATGTATTAGAAAAGACAAAACAACAAAATAAGAAATCTGAGATGAATAAAGGGCAGTTTCAATAATTAATCATATAGATAATAATTTTAATAATAAAAGAGCTTGAAAACTTAATGTTTTCAAGCTCTTTTAAATAATTTGCATGTAATAAGGAATAATTGCTATTTAATAAGGAAAACTAGAAGTAGGTGATATAATTATGAAAAATACATATAAAAGCCCGAAAGTAGAAGAAATTATTAAAAAAGTAGGAAGAGAAAGTGAAGTTATAGTAAAAAATATTATCCTAGGCAAAGGGGAGAATGTAGAAGCTTGGATAATCTATGTTAAAGGTCAAGCTAAGGAATCAATGATAGATGAATCAATTTTAAAACCATTAATGTTACAGATAAATTCAGAATTAGTTTTAACAGAAGATTTGCCAGAGTATCTTTGCAAAAAATATATAACCAGCAGTAATAGTAAAGTATCAGAAAATATTGATGAAGTTGTTGGCAGTGTAAAGTCTGGATATACTGCTATCATAGTTGATGATATAAATACCTGTATATTGATTAATACTATTGGTGGCAATTACAGAAGTATTTCAGATCCCTTAAACGAATATTCTGTAAAGGGAACTAGAGAAAGTTTTGTTGAAAATCTTGATACTAATGTAAGTATAATGGGCAGAAGAATAAAGGACACTAGCTTCACAGTAGAAAAAATGGTTGTTGGAAGAAGATCTGGAACTAATGTTGCACTGATATATATTAAGGATATAGTTAATGAAGATGCTTTAAATAGTATTAGACAGAGAATCCAAGCAGTAGATGTGGATTTTACCACCTCCAACGGAATATTGGAACAGTACATAGAAAAAAATACTTATAGTGTATTTCCAGAACTATTTACTACAGAAAGACCAGATGTTGTGGAAGCCAAGCCAACCTTATGGAAGGGAAAATAGCAATTTTACAAGATGGGACGCCTAATTGTCTCACTGCTCCAGCTGTATTTATAGAATTTTTTCAGGGTCCTGAAGACTATTATCAAAAAACATTAGTAGCTAATTTAACCAGAATATTGAGATATATAGCACTAATACTTATTATAACTTTTCCTTCTATATATCTAACTCTTATAAAATTTAATGTGGAATTAATACCATTAAAATTTATAGTTCCAATAACACAATCTAGAGTTAATATTGCATTGCCACCTTTTTTCGAAATATTGTCTATGGAGATAATAGTAGAATTGCTTAGAGAAGGTGGATTAAGATTACCTTCTAAAATTGCTCAAACCATTAGTATAGTTGGAGGTATTATCATAGGAGATACTGCAATTCAAGCTAAAATAGTGAGCCCACCAACACTGCTTATCGTTGGTATTACAGTTGTATCTACGTTTTTAATACCGAATTATGATATGTCTTTAGCAATAAGATTTCTTAGATTTCCTATGCTTATATTAGCTAACTTTTGGGTATATTTGGAATAAGTGTGGGATGGTTTTTAATAATTACTCATCTATATAATATGGATAGCTTTGGAGTGCCATATTTTGCACTTAATAAAGAAGATATGAAAGATACCTTTATAAGGGCACCTTTGTGGAAGATGAAAAGAAGGCCAAAAGATATTGCTTATAAAAATATTATAAGACAAGGTTTCTTTAAAAATAAATTTAGAGGTAATGACAATGGATGATAAAAATCTTCTAACTAGGGGTGAGCTTACATTTTTTATAATTGGTACTATATTGGGAATTGGATTGTTTCAATTGCCTTATGAAATTGTAAAAAAAGTAGGTCAAGATGGGTGGATAGCTACAATACTAGGAACAGTATATCCATTATATATAATTGCTATTTCAAGTTATATTATAAAGAAATGCCCCAATGATAATCTAGTAGGTTTGAGCAAAAGACATTTTGGAAAGTTTCTAGGATCTATTTTTAGTTTGCTTTATCTATTTGAATTTGTGACCATTGTTTCATCCATAGTAGCTGGTTTCACTAGGATACTAAGAATTTATGCTGTAGGATTTGTACCTTATATTAATATTGCTATAATTATTATATCTATTAGTATATATCCAGTCTATGGAGGTATAAAAAATATAGCTAGAATGCAAAAGTAAACGTTTTATATTTTATTAGTAATAACATCAGTTTCACTGGGAGCTATAAAAGATGCTAGCATTCTAAATGTAATGCCAGTACTAGAGAATGGAATAGTTCCATGTTTAAAAGCCATTAAAATCACTATATATCCTTATTCAGGTGTGGAAGTTTTACTTTTAATATATCCATTTGTTAAAAATAAAAAAGCTATATATAAAGATGCTATAAAAAGCCTAGTAATTTGCACTTGTTTTTATACCTGGGTAGTATTTATAACTATTTATTATCTAGGAACAGATATAATTTTGAAAAGTCCATGGCCCTTTAGTTTAGTTGCAGAGAGCATCGATTTTCCTGTTATAAGTAATGCTAGATTTATATTCATATTTTTATGGTCTATAGCGGTATTTATAACAACAGCTGATAGCTATTATATAGTTTCATTAGGACTAAGTTATATAACAAACAAAGATTTTAAAAATATTTGCATTTTTATATCTCCTATAATGATATATTTAACCACAATATACAAAAATGAAATAGCGAGGAGAAAGTTAGTCCAACTATTTATGCAATATGGAGTAGGATTTAATATATTATACATAACTGTATTAGCTGTATTTATTTATATGTCCAAATCAAAAGTCGCTACAAATAATGTAGAAAATTAATTGTGATAGAAGGAATCAAGATTTATGAAAATAAATATAAAAAGAATTTATTTCTTAGTTATAATTATTATATTTTTATATTCATATCTAGCTAATGTTGAAAAATATGTGCCAATAGAGGAGTTAGATATACCTGTTGGAATAGGATATGAGCTTAAAGAATGGAGTCCTAAAGGGCAAGTATATAATGTGCCTTTAGCTATTTATAATTTAGGGCAGGGAGAAAAGCAGCCTGTTAGTGTAGTAATTTTAAATGGAGAGGGCGAAACAATAGGAAGGACTAGAGAAGACAGGCAGAGAAAGTCAGCTAGAAAATTTATAATTGGAACAGAGAAGATTGCTATAATAAGTCAGGAATTTGGGGAAAAGGGAATACATGACATAGTTAATATATTATTTACTAATTCTCTAGTAAATGACAAATCCCTTGTTGCAATTTTCAAGGGAAAAGCTACAGAAGCATTAAATCTTATTGTTATAGGTTATCCTAGTTCAGCAGATTATATACAGGGAATGCTTCAAAACTCCATAAACTTTAACTTTTTTTCAAATGACTTTCAATTAATAGATATATATATAAGAATTGATGCTGAAGGAAGAGAATTAGTACTTCCTAATATAGACATAGATAAAAATCAGTTAAAAATTATAGGTCTGTCTGTATTTGATAAGGATAAGATAGTAACTACTCTTAATATAAATGATTCTAAGTGGATGAGTATATTAAGAAATAATAAAGTTAATGGTGTAATTGAGCTACAAGATAAATCTGGTAATTCAACTGAGTTATATGCACACTCTAAAAGAAAGGTAAAGTGTAAGAAAGTAGGAGATAAATATAGTTTTACTATAGATTTAATGATAAAATCAGACATTATACAGAATGAAATTTATAGCAAAGCTTTAGAAGATCCTAGAGCAATAAAAGAATTAGAGGAAGATGCTAAGGAAGAAGTAGAAAAAATGTGCAACAACTTTATAAAAAAGATGCAAGAAGAAATAAAGATTGATTGTCTTGAACTTGGGAGAGAAGCAGTTGCCAAATATGGAAGAAAAACAGGAATCGATTGGAACAAGGCTATATGTGAAGCTGATATAAAGGTAAATGTTAAACTTACAATAGATAGAATAGGAAGAGGTAGATATTAGGTACTTGTCCTATTCTATCTTTTTTATAATTACAAATAATCCTTGTTATTTTTATTAGAGTAATAAATATATAACTTAGATAAACGTCTGTATTTTAAGATCAACATTTATTTAAAATAGAGTGAAACAAATAAATATTTTAATATAAGGAATAAAATAACATGTGGAAAGTAAAGGAGATTTTATACGATATATAGAATAGTAATTTAGATATTCAATATAAATAATTGTATTATGGTAAAAAAGGCGGGTTAACATGAGGGCTGTAAGCATTAGCAATATAAAAGAAGGAAATATTTTAGGGAAATCGATTTATTCTTCAGAAGGAAGGCTGTTATTAAGTAAGGGAATGGAGCTAGATAAAAAGTTAGTAAGTACATTGCGAAAACATCAAATTATGTATGTTTACATAGAAGATCGTATATCAGAAGGTATAGAAATTCATAGCATTGTTGATGAAAAAATTATAATTGAAACCATTGGTACAATGAAAAAGATTTTTGATATGGCTATGTATCGCAGTAAAGGTAAGGAGAAGATGGAATGGATACCACTTCAAGCTCATTTAGAGGTTCAAAATGTTATAGAAAATATACTATACAACTTAAAAGAAAATGAAAATGTATTATACAGTATGACTGAACTTATGGGAACTGATATGTATACCTATAAACATAGTGTAAATGTGTCAATATTAGCTATACTCACTGCAAGATCACTAGGAATAGAAGAAAAGGAGATAAGAGATGTGGCTATGGGTGCCCTGCTGCATGATTTAGGAAAGACTAGAATTGAGCCTGATATACTAAATAAAACAAGTGAACTTACAGAAGAAGAAATAGAGCTAATAGGCAAACATCCGGAATATGGGTATGACATTGTGAAAAATGACTTATCTTTATCCTACATAACAAAGCAAATAATTTATTCACACCATGAATTTCTAGATGGGAGTGGATATCCAAGAAAACTAAAAGGCGATGAAATATCTATTTATTCAATGATTGTTACAATATGTGATATGTTTGATTCAATGACCTCTGATAAGTTTGGTAGAAGAAAGATGTCAATATATAAAGCACTAGAGATAATGTCAGCAAAAACCTTTGACAAATTAGATGATAATGTTTATAACAGATTTATAGAAAATATTGCTATATATCCTATAGGGACAGGAGTAATATTAGAAGATGGAAGAAAAGGTATAGTAGTAGATATCCATAGATCATGTCCTACTAGACCAATATTAAGAATAATTGAAGGTAAAGGCAATGCTGAATATTATGAGATTGATCTTATGAAAAACCTAACTATATTTATAAGTGATGTGATAGACCTAGACAATATAAAATAAATTTTGAACAGGTAATAAAGTATAAGCTATAAAAGAAGGCTATAGAAAAATTTTCTATAGCCTTCTTTATATAAAATTATCTATGCTGACATGTTATTACCAGCATTTAAATTTTCATTTTTTTTAAACAATCTCAATACAAATTTTACCGCTTCGTTTACAACTATTACTAAAACAGAAGTTAATATTACTTTAACCCACATAATAGGGCTTAATGAAACTGCATTAAAGAATCCTGAGAATAATTCAGTTATTACAATTTGAGCTACAGCTGTAATACCTATTATTTTTAAAGCTATAGTATTGTTTTTAAAGTTAGGTATTATGCTGTCTGTACCAAACTCTCTGCAGTTAAATGCGTTAAATAGAGAATTAAATGCAAATAGAGCAAATAGTACAGTTTCCATTTCACTAGGGCCTTTAAATCCTTTAGCAGGTACTTCAGCACCAAGAGGGTTAAATATCATTTGTATCATAATTATTGCTGTTATATAAACTGCATTTGAAATCATTGTTATTAGCATGTTTTTAGTTATTATGCTTGCATTTCTATTAATAGGTTTTCTTTTTAATACGGCATCACGTACAGGTTCAAGTCCAAGGGAAAGAGCTGGAGGACCATCCATTATGATGTTTACCCATAACAGTTGTATAGTAGTAAATGGCATTTCAAAGTCGAATATTACAGATAGTATAGCAGTTAAGAAAGCAATTATATTAACTGTAATCTGGAATTGAATAAATCTTTGGAAGTTTTCATATATTCCACGACCCCATTTAATACCTTTAACTATTGTTCCGAAGCTATCATCAGTAAGTATAATATCTGCTGCATTCTTAGAAACTTCTGTACCAGCAATACCCATTGCAATACCAACGTCTGCTTTAGTTAATGCAGGAGCGTCGTTTATTCCATCTCCAGTAACTGCAACAACTTCATTGTTAGATTGAAGTGCTTGTACAATTCTCATTTTAGTATCAGGCTTTGAACGAGCAACTATAGCTATAGTTTTAATTTCTTCTTTTAATTCTTCATCAGAAAGAGTGTCTATATAAGAAGCCTCTACAGCTCTTAATCCATCTTTTAAAAGTCCTAGCTCTTCACCGATAGCTATTGCTGTATTTATATTATCACCTGTAAGCATTTTAGTTGCAACTCCAGCATTCCTAGCTAGAGAAACGGCTTCTTCTACTTCTGGTCTTAGAGGGTCTTTTATACCTACAAAGCCTGTAAATATTAATTCATCCTCTATAACGCCAGCTTCTGAGGACATTGCTACTTCTTCATTTATATTTCTATAAGAGAAACCAAGAACACGCATAGATTTTTTCTGAAGACTTTCTATGGCTTCTAAAATTTCTTGTCTTCTTGTATCAGTTAATCTTATATCTCTACCATCAATATGTTCGTAGTGGCATAAATCAAGAATAACTTCAGGTGCACCTTTTGTTAGAACTGTGCAGGTTTCTTCTTCGTTTATTATAGTACTCATTCTTTTTCTCTTAGAAGTAAATGGAATCTGATGAAGTATTGTTCTAGATTCCCTCTCCTTTATATAATCATAGGAGTCGTTATATAAAAGAAGAGCACATTCTGTAGCACTACCTAAATACTTAACTTCTCCGTCAATTTTTTCAATATCAGCAGTGGAGTTTATTAAGCAATTATCTATAAAATAATTACTACTCTTACTTAATTCATCTCTTTCTACAAATTTACCATTTAGATAAACACGTTCTACAGTCATTCTATTTTGTGTTAAAGTACCTGTTTTGTCAGAGCAGATTACACTAACAGAACCTATAGTTTCGCAAGCTTCTTTTTTAGTAACAAGAGCATTTATCTTAGCCATTTTTTGCATTGTAATAGCAAGAGTCATATTTATCATTGTTGGAAGTCCCTCTGGAACTGCTGCTACTATTAAAGCCACACAAACTACAAAGGCAGTTTTTACAGGCTCAATAGAATTTAAAAATGGCATAAATCCAGAAGTATCAACATTAAGTGTATGCGCTAATATCATTTTTGTTAACATTATTATAAATAATATAGCTGCAATAGCACTAGATACCTTGGAAATTTTAGATCCTAAATCTCCAAGTTTAATTTGCAATGGAGTCTCAACATCGCC
>JAYFRK010000154.1:0-1559 GCA_034925975.1 Clostridium sp. | reverse complement strand
CTGCTGCATTCAATTTTATCATAAGCTCTCTTAAAAACTTTTTTCCCTTTGGATCAATTCCATTCATAGGCTCATCTAATGTTATTACTTCTGGATTCATAGATAAAACACAGGCTATAGCCACTCTCTTCTTTTCTCCTCCACTTAGGTTATAGGGGGCCTCATGTTTAATCTTTTCTATATTTAAAAGTTTAAGACAATCATAAACTCTTTTATTTACTTCTTCCTCTGAAAAGCCCATTTGTCTAGGCCCAAATGCAATTTCTTCGTAAACTGTTGAACAAAATAATTGAGTATCCGAATTTTGAAATACAAACCCTATTTTTTTGTGAAAACCTTTTGAAAACTCACTATCATTCAATCTTTTTTCTGTAATTTCATTGCTTTCAAAATAATAATTTCCTTCCTGAGGGAAAGCAATTCCATTTAAAATTTTTAAAAATGTAGATTTTCCACTTCCATTTGGTCCAATTAAAGCAATAGCTTCTCCAGATTGTATTTTAATATTAACATCACTTAAAGCTTCTCTATCCCTATATTTAAAAGTAACATTTTTTAATTCAATCATGACTTGTCCTTTCTAGCTTTTTTACTTATTTAAAGATTTAAATTACTATAAAAGCTACTATAAATGCTATATTTACTATACAATATATAATATCATATTTATCTGCTTTAAAACCTACCAAGCTTTTATATTCTCCAGTAAATCCCCTGCATTCCATTGCAGAGAACATCTCTTCTCCCATTTCTTTTGATTTCAAAAATAGGTTTCCCATTAATCTAGACAGTGAATTATATTTTTTATTATTTTTACCTATTGATCTAAGCTTTAAAGCATAAAGCATATTTAGTGAATGTTCTCCAAGGATTACAATGTACTTAATTGTGATTTCCATAACCCATATAAATAAATCTGGAATGAATAGAAGCTTTAAAGCCTTAGTAATATGTTCCCATTTTGTAGTATAAGACAATATATTCACAGAAAGTATTGTGGAAGCTACTTTTATAAGAATTAAAGCACTGTTTATTATATTCCCAGATAATAGGGATGGAATTAACATAATTAATGTAAAAATAGGGATTACAAAACTTATTAATAAAATATCTTCTATTTCTTCCTTCTCTAAGGTAATAATGCAAGTTAATAAATATATATATAAAGCTATTATGAATACAAAATTTCTAGAAAGAGCTAATAAAATAATATTTATAAATGTAAACACCACTTTTAACGTTGCATTTAATTTATAAAAAGGTCTAGTACTGTAGTTTCCTCTTCTTTTAATTCTTCCCAATATGTTGATAATAGAAAAAATACTTCTATCTACAAATTTTTCTTGATCCTTTATAGGAGTATAATCATCCTTTTGAAAAAGCCATTCTGCCTCCAATATATCACCTACTTTAAATTATCACTATCCCTATAAAATATAAAGATAGTGATAATTATTAATTTTAATATGGTATATTACTATTATTGTTATTTATTTTTTTCATAGTAAAAAGCTTTATTACAACTAATATTAATATTACACCAATTATAGCCGATAGTA
>JAYFRK010000343.1:0-18068 GCA_034925975.1 Clostridium sp. | reverse complement strand
TTGGGATACTGCTTGAGAGCTACCAGGAATACTTGGGGACGGTTCTACAGTTTTATCTGTTCTTGTAGCTTTTGATACTCCATTTGCCGGGGACAGTCCTTGATTATTTTGTATTTTATTTATAGGCATAGTTAAGTCTATAATTCCCTTAGCCTCTCTTACAGTAGTGTCTATTAATAAGCTTCCGTATTTTCTTTGCTGGGTTCTTCGAATATTTGTACTTTCATTATTAATGTTTAAACTCATACTAAAATCTCCCCTCCTTTATCCCATAGCTATGCTAGTCTATTCCTATATGTACTCCACCGCCTCTTTCCGCTGGTTGAACTATAACAATATCTCCATAACTATTAAATTCAAGGAAGTAAGATTCTCCTGAGGTTTGTCCTATAAATGTCTTCCAACTTACATCTGTTCTAAAACTTGGATCAGGGCCTGTCCAACATATAACTGCATCTGGGTCAACTACACAAGGTGTTTCAAGTATTATTGGGTTTCCATTAGTAGTTATTGCAACTTGAGCATTAGGTCCCATTCCAGTAAGGTTAGATGTAAACATACCCTTCTGAGATATTACACCACTGCCTATAAACCTAACTCCATACTTACAATCTTCGGTGAAAGCAAGAAGGTTTTCTCCCTCAACTCCTATGCTTTGTCCCTGCTGAAGCTTTATTACGCTAATATGTTCAGCTCCGTGAGCCATATAATATGTACCTTTTCCATTAACCTTCATTATAGGTATATTTTCACCAGTTAATTTTCTTGCTGCTAAATTCATAACTGAATTTAAAATACTTCTATTTTGATTAGGATCTAATAGTACTTTCTCTGCAGTAAAATTGCCCTGATATGCTACCATTGCGCCTACTCTAGCAAAAAAATGTCCCTCTCCTTCTGCTGCGCATGTCAGCTCTTGATGAACTCTAAAATTAAACATCAACTCATCCCCTTTGTAAAAATTCATTAAGCTAATTAATGCTAGTATATCACAGAAAAAGTTTTGCTCAAGCAAAATATCCCTTAATCTAGAAAAAGTTTCATATTCTTTACAGAGGATTTGCTGGATAGTATAATTATGTAAATAGATAAAGTATAATACCTTATTAAAATGTTATATTAAAAATTTGTATATAAATATAAAAAATCTACTAAATCAATATTTAAAGGAGTTGCAACTATGTTAAATGCTCTAAGCTTTATAATTATTGGACTTATAGCAGGAACTTTAAGCGGATTATTTGGAATAGGAGGCGCAATTATTATAATACCTGCTCTAGTATTCTTTAAGCACTTTCCTCAATTAAGAGCTCAAGGAACATCTATTGTAGCTATGCTTCCTCCCGTTGGAATTTTAGCATTTCTTCAGTATTATAAAAAAGGTAATGTAGATATAAAAGCTGGAATAATCATTTGTCTTGCCATGCTTATTGGAGCAAAATTTGGAGCTCAAATAGCAAATATACTATCAATAGAGATAATGAAAAAAGCTTTTGGATTATTTATAATTATTGTTGGAGTCAAAATGCTTTTAGGGAAATAGATTTAACTATCTCCCTAAAACTTCTTTATTATAAATTCTCAACAATTTTATTTTAATTGCATTAATCTTCTCTTCTAATATTCCTTTTTCTTTATTCAATCTGTTAACTATATCTTCAACATTACTCATCAAATTTTCAGCATTATTTAAAGCTTTCTTTATGCTTGATTGAACATACCAATCAATAAGAAATCCATCAAAGAAAAAATCTGCAAAATTTCTTTTATTTTCTTGTTTAAATTGTCAAAGATACCATTTCTCCTTCACTAATCATTTAGATATCTTACTCTTTAACTAAAACATTTAGTCGATAACATTTTTTAACATAACTGTTTAACTTATCTTTAGAATAGTCGATATTATTTAATAGTATTTATATTTATTATAATAATATCAAATACTGTATTAAATTAACACATAATAAGGAGATATAAGATGTTTAAATCAAAATCCAACAAAAAAAATGAACAAGAAAAACTGAAACAATTTAAAGAGTTAATCCCTCTTATATATAAGGACTTATATAAATTTATATTCTTGATTGTCAAAAACAAAAACTTATCTGAAGATATACTGCAAGAAACTTTAATACAAGCCTATGAGAACTTTCATTCTCTAAAGGATATAGACAAATTTAAACCTTGGATATTTACAATTGCAAGGAGAAAAGCTCTAGAGGTAATAAAAAAATACAAGAGAGAAATTCCATCTGAAGCTCCTATATTAGAATTGTTAGATGATGATGAATATACTCTCCCAGAAGATACAATAATCACCAAGGAACTTACAGATGTTATGGTTAATGGAATTAACTCATTAAAATCAGATCAACGGGACATTATTCACTTAAGATACTATCTAGGAATGTCATTTGATGAAATAGCTTGCACCTTAAATATTAACCATAATACTGTAAGAGTTAAACATATGAGAGCCAAAAAATACTTATTTAAATATCTTATGAATTCTTATTTTAAAAATACTGAGCTTCACAGTAATTTGGAAAGGAAGATGGAATAATGCGAAAAGATAAATTAGATGAACTTATAGAATATGCCTATGAAACTAATAAAGAAAATATAAGTGACATTGATAATATTGAAATACCCAAGCTTGATAAAATACTTAATAGATTTGAGGTTTCTGTAAATGAAAAATCTACAGAAAAAACTAGAAATAAAACTTTCATTTTAAGAAAAACTTTAGGGTTTACAGCTGTATTGTTAGTGGTTTTATTCTCTGCTACATTGCTTTCTGAGGTTCCACAAGTGAGAGATTTTAAATTTAATCTAGTAAAATCCTATATAGAATTTAAAAATGATACAAAAAGCGTAAGTTTTTCTAATAGTGATATCCAAAAAAATTCTTCTAATACTCCTAATAAAAATTATTCTGGCAAAACAGGTGATTTAATTGAAATGAATCTATCCTTAGATGAAGCTCAAAAAAAAGTAAATTTCAATATATTAAAACCTATTTATGTTCCAAAGGGCTACAATATTAAAAGTGTAAAGTTATATATTGATCCAGCTGATCATAAAAAAATAGAACAGATATATTCTAAAAGTGAAACCGAAATACTAATTATAACTCAAAGCGAAATTGCACCTAAGTTAAGTGAAAAGATGTATGTTAATGATAATGCAATAATTAAAGATATTACTTTAAACAATGAACATATAAAACTTGTAACAGACAATAGCAGTTTTACCTTAGCTGTTTGGTTTAATGATCGATTTAAGTTTAACATTGATTCTATAGGTAGCCTTAATGAAGAAGAAATAATAAATATAATTAAACAATTAAAATAAGCCCTGTATGTAGGGCTTATTTTATTATTTTATTCTACAAATATATATTCAGATTCACTAACTTTTGTAGTTTTTACCCCATTTTCTATAACATAGTGTGTCCCTCTAACTCTATAGTAAGCATTTTTCTCAACATACTTGCTATAGCTTGTAGTTACTCTAAGATTATCTTTTGAATAGTTTGAATAAGAACTAACACTTACCCAATCATATCCATACCATCTTTCTAATACAAGACTATATCCTATTTCATCCACTAAACTGTTAGCTTGTGTTAGTCCAGTAACAAGTACCTGTCCACTGGATATCTCTGCAATAGCACAATACCAATTAATAATGCTTCCTGCTCCTACTACTGACTCTATTTCAAAGTCTACATCATTCATATCTTTTGATTTTTCAGAAGCATTTACTGATTTTGCTGGAGTGCCGCTAGTAGGAACTTTAGAATATTCCTTTTTATCTTTAGCAAAAGCAGTTACTGTAAAAATACTTAATAACAATGTTAAAGTAAATAAAAACGAAACAATTTTCTTCATTAATTATACCTCCTAAATATTTTATATAATATTAGAGGTAAAAAAACAGTAAAATGTTTCATTATAAATTAAACTATAATATTTAAAGAAGTTTATTCTGTTGATAGTTATCATCTTTATTCTGTATAATATTGTTATGGTCAGTGAAAATTCAGACTGTTCTTTTATAAATATAGATTAATTTTAATCCATCTATATTAAAGTTCACTTTATTTGAAAGTAGGCATGATTATAAATGATTAATATAAGGAAATTTATAAATTCTTCTCTTAAAAATTCAAATGACATATTTAGTGATATAAAAACACCACTAAATAAAAGAATTGGATTTATAAATGGAACTAGCCCTATTGTACCAGTTTATATTTATAGACTTATAGGTATAGAAAACGATATCCCTAGTTACTATAAAAAGCTAAATAGTTTAGATAAAGAGCTATCTGATTTTAAGGATCTTTATTTAAAATTTATATCTGAAATTCCATTTAAAAATAATCCTATGCTAGTAGATAAAATCCAGTTTGTATGGAATAGAGGTAATCTAGAACCATTTAATAATACCAAGGTAGAAGCTTTAATTACTCTATTTAAGGGTAATGGATCTTTACCTGAAGTCAATCATTCCTTACTTAACTCCTCTATTGAGGAAAGTTTTAGCTATACGTTAAATTTATATTTAAAAAAAGAACCAAATGTAAATCTAACTAAAATTAAAAACTTTACCCTAAAGCTGCTCTATTGGATAAATGAATTTGTTCCAAACTTAGTAAAAAACTTTAATATTAAAGATAGCAGCAATGAAACTATTATAAATCCAAAAGTAATTTATTTCGGAGATATAAAAAAGCATGAAGTATATTTTTTAATTTTCTTATCCAGAATTGGTTGTGATGTTTTATACATAAATTCACCTGATGATGGTGAATTCAGCTTAATAGATAAGGAAGCTCATCACTCTAAAATACTTGTTATGCCTAAAAAATCAAGTTTAGATTTTAATAGTTTACCACGCAATCTAAAAGCAGCACCTGATTCGGGTATTAGTAATACAACAAATGGTATTAGCCATACAACAAACAATCCACCAATAACGCCTTTTAATATAGATAAATATAAAAATTCTATAAGTGCTATATGTAAGACTTCTACAGATATTTTTAAAGATTTTGTAGCTCCTTTAAATAAACGAAGCGGCTTTATTGGGAAACCTATGCCTTTAGTTCCTATTTACTTTTATAGATATATAGGTATTAAAAATTCTCATGATGAATACTATAACGATCTCTATAAACTTAATCAGCAGTTACAAAGATATGGTTCATCATATTTAAAATTTACAAGTGATCTTCCATTAGAAACTAATACAGAACTTGTGAGTAAAACTTCTAATATTTGGAGGACTGTCCCCTCAAATAGAGACCTTCTAATGCAGATGTTAGTGGAATGTAAAGCCTTCCCTGATTTAAGAGAAGAAATAATAAACTCCTCTATAATAAAGAACTTTAGCACAGTTTTAAATCTGTACTTAACTAAAGAACCAGGAATAAATAATGCTAAGATTAAAAACTTTGTCTTAAAGCTGCTTATATGGATATATAAATATATGCCAAATTTATTTAAAAAGTTTGATTATCTAAAAAACTCCACTGGCGAGATATTTAATCCAAAAGTTCTCTATTACGGAGATATAAAAAAGCATGAAGCATATTTTTTAATTTTCCTTTCTTTAATGGGATGTGACATTCTATATGTAAACTCTAAAGAGGATACTCTATTTACAGAAATTGATAGTGAAGAAACTTTCTCAAAAGTTATTACATTATCTGAAACAAGTGATTTAAAAGACTTCCCTGAGGAAGAGATTATAATAAGACAAGAAACTGCTGCTTTTAAGGCTTCTATGGAAATAGGCAATGTGCTTTACAATGAAGATGATGGCCTATATAGACCTTGGCAATTTGAAGGTTACAAAACTCATCCAGTTACCCTTAAAACAACTTACGATGAGTTAAAAATATTATGGAAAGAAGAAGCTAGAATGCGCCCTGGTTTCAAAATAGAAGCTGGCACTGTCTATATTCCTAATATTTTTGCTAAAATAAGTGGAGTTCACAGTGACTTGAATACTTACTGGAATGAATTTAAAGAACTTAAAGAGCTAGATAATCTGTTATTTATATCAAAAGTACCTTATATTAATGATAATTACTCAAGATATGATTTGTATAGCCTAGAGTACTGTTTTAAAGATGGTATAGTTGATAAAGAAAATGTACTTAATCATAGACTTTATAAGTTTTCTTACTTAAAAACGCCTCTTCAAAATGGTATAATAGATAAGATAAATCAATTGCTAAGATTTCCTATATTTAAAAGTTCTATGAATACTGAATTTAGACTTAAAATACTTATGACTATATTATCTTTAGATGCAAACGTATTAGAGCTAATTCAAAAATTTGATTATCCATTTAAAATACCTAAGCTTCTAATCTATGATAGTACTAAGGATATATTCAGCGAAGAAGATTCCATCATTTTAGCCTTTTTAAACCTAATGGGCTTCGACATAGCTATATTTACACCAACAAGCTATAACAATATTGAGCAGAGAATTCAAGAAAACTACTATGATACACACAAATTAGAAGATGTTAAGTTTGATCTTCAAATACCAAATTTGAATTCTATTCGTAAAAACAAAGAAAAGTCCGGTTCATTCTGGTCAAATCTTTTTAAATAAAAGGAGGAACTTTTATGTTAAACAATACAAACTCAATGAATGAGTTGCAGTACGAGGGTGTTAATTTAGAAAAAGAAACTAATGAAATAGCACTAAAAATTAAAAACTCCCCAGAGGTTGTTGCACTTGCAAAACAGCTTGATGTATCTAATGTTGATTCAGTTATGACTTTTGGTCAAGATACAGCAACAGAAATATCAAGCTTTGCTGATCAAATACTACATACAATAGAAACAACCTTCGTTGAAGATTCAGGAGTATTATTAACACAACTTAATAAGATAATGGACAAATTTGACGTAAAGGATTTTGAAGAAAAGAAACAGGGATTCCTTTCTAAATTTATGAAAAAAGCTAAAGATTCTATAGAGGCTCTATTTCAAAAGTATCACACTATGGGTGGTGAAATAGATAAGGTTTACGTTCAGCTAAAAAAATATGAATCAGAGATAAATGTTTCAAATAATAATCCAGAAGAAATGTTCCATAAAAATATGGATTATTACGAATTACTAGAAAAACATATCTGTGCTGGTAACATGGTAATTGAAAACTTCAAAACTAATATACTTCCACAGCTTCAAAATAAAGCTGCAACTTCTACAGAGCAGATAGATCAAATAAATCTATCTAATGCTATGCAAGTGCTAGAAATGCTTGAACAAAGAGTTTATGACCTAGAATTAGCTAAGAATGTAGCTCTTCAAACAATGCCTCAAATAAAATTAATACAAAAGGGAAACTACAATTTAGTTAGAAAAATAAACTCAGCATTTATAGTAACTATTCCTATATTTAAACAATGTTTAACTCAAGCTATAACATTAAAAAGGCAGGCAGTTCAAGCTAAGGCTATGGCAGCTTTAGATGAAAAAACAAATGAGTTATTACTTAGAAATGCACAAAATACTGCTCTTCAATCTAAATTAACAGCTCAGCTTGCATCAGGAAGTTCAATACAAATTGAAACTCTAGAAAAAACTTGGCAAACCATTGTTCAAGGTATTGAAGAAACAAAACAAATAGAAAATGAAGCAAGACAAAAACGTGAAGATGGTACAAGAAGATTACATGCAATACAAAAAGACTTTGAAAGCAGAATAAGAAAGTAATTGTATTCATAAATAATATGAATTTAGAATAAATTAAAGTAACTTATAAAATAGTAGAAAACTAATTATTTTTATAAGTTACTTTTTTTCATAACAAAACTCATTCATTGAATTTTTATAGTGAATCTGGAATTGAATCTTCTAAATGCTTAAATTCTAATATTTTTATTCCTTTATTTGTATTTATAAGAGTTACCGTTTCTATTCCGTAAGGTGGCTTATGATTACTTTCAAAAGTCTTTATTTGCACTGTAATTTTGAAATAAAAAGACTCCTCTTCTGCTCTTTCTAAACTTAAAATTTTGGCATTATAAAGATCAAATTGTTTTGGAGCTCCATAGTATTGCTTTACAGCTTGCATAACATATGGTGATATTAATGCAATTACAAAATCTTTATATAATTTATCATTTTCACTTTCTGTACTGGCAAAAACTGTAGGTGAGCAAGTAGTTACTATTATAAAAATACTTATACATATAGCGGATATTTTTTTCATTTGTTACACCACCTAACTAACCCTATAAACTTATCCTAGATAATTTTAGTATCATAAAATTTCAGCTCTATACAACAAAAGCAAATTATTAAGTTACTAATTCCAGATTAAAATTAGTATGTGGATAAACTCTTATAAATATATTATTATATTTTAAATTATATTAGCTTTTATTATTTGCTCAAATTTATTTAAATCTTCTTCTATCTTAGATAAGTTTGTATGTCTGGATACTAAGATAATATAATAACATTTTTTAAATGGAGTATTTACCTCTTCTCTTCCTATAGAAAACACTAAATCCTTTACTTTAATATTTTTTGATTTAAAATATCTAACTATTTCCTCATTTAAATCCATTTTATTGTAATATTCAATTTCTATAGTTACAGTATTTATCTTCTCAAAAAAGTCTGCTTCAAATCTCTTCATACAAACCACCACTATTAGAACTCCTATAGCTGAAGCAAAACTTAGAAAATAATATCCCATACCAATGGCAAGTCCAATACATGCCGTTATCCAGATGCTTGCCGCTGTAGTCAATCCTTTTACAGATCCTTTATCATGAATGATAGTTCCTACTCCTAAAAATCCTATACCCGATATTACCTGGGCTCCAAGTCTTCCCATATCTCCTTTTAATGCATCAGCTAATTCTGGATTACTTACTATCATCTTTGATGTGTCATCAATAATTTTTACCTGTATCATAGATACAACTGCTGCTCCAACGCAAACTAAAATGTGAGTTCTAAAGCCTGCTGGCCTATTTTTAAATTCTCTTTCATACCCTAAAATCCCGCCTATTAAAATAGCAACTCCAATCCTTAATAATATTTCATAGTTGCTCATAAAAAATCAACAACCCCTCTTCATTTACTATTTTAAAATGATTGTCTTTTATAATATTCCCTATAGATTAAGATGTTAATTCTATATTTAACATTTTTGCAGTATTTAATTTATTTTCTATACGAATAATAGATCTAAAATTACCAAGACTATATAGTAAATAAATTAAGAAAGGGAAAATGTGTATATGTTAGGAAAAATTTTAGAAATGAATAAAATAGAAGCTTTAGTAGCATTTAAGGGAGGGTCTATCACGAATGTAAACATATCTCAAATTCCTCCTTATGCAAATATAGGAGATACTGTAGATATTAATTTAAATTCTCCTACAGGATCAATGACCAACAATAGAATGAATGATTTTTTTATTTAGAGATTCTACATCTAATTATATAATAATGTTAGAAGCATTATTTTAATAGATTAAAATAATAGGTAGTTTACTCTCTTTAAGAGTAAACTACCTATTTATTTCTACTTATTACCTAACTTTTTCATAAAATTATTGAAAAGTTCATCGTATTCTTCTGAATTCTTTATAAAATCTTCCATCTGTCCTTTTTCTAAACTTTCAACCATATCAAGATTTATTGGCATCTCTGCAAGAAGTGGTGCTCCTAGATATTCAGCATGCTCCTCAGCAGGTTTTTTGCTAAATACTCTAATCTTTTCTCCACAGCTTCCACATTTAATGTAGGACATATTTTCTACTACTCCTAGTAATTCTATATCCATTTTTTCTATCATAACTACAACTTTTTTAACTATCATAGATACCATGTCTTGAGGAGTTGATACTACAACCATTCCAGTTAAAGGCATAGTTTGCATAATTGTTAAAGCTATATCTCCTGTTCCTGGAGGCATATCTATAAGCAAATAATCAAGCTCTCCCCATATTGTATCACCATACATTTGGTTTAGAACTCCTGTAACTAATGGCCCTCTCCATATAACTGGCTGATCCTCATTCTCTATTAATAAGTTCAGTGAAATAACCTTAATACCGCTGGCAGTTTCTACAGGTACAAATCTTGGCTCATTTTCACTGCCTTCAATTTGAATCATTTGAGCTCTTTTTTCGCTTATTCCTAAAATTCTTGGCATAGATGGTCCAGTTATATCTGCATCTAATACTCCAACTTTAAATCCCTTTTTTGAAAGTTCAGCTGCAAGTATTCCTGTAACTGTTGATTTTCCAACTCCACCTTTACCACTTATAATTCCAATTATATTCTTAATGTTGCCATACTTAGGAATCATCTTTGAACATCCTTCTTCAGAATTGCATGTTCCTTTACTTGGACAACTATCACAATTACTCATGTACATTCCTCCTATGCAAAAATCATTTTATAGTTAATATTAACATTATAGCACTAAATTATTTTAATAAATAGAATCTGTAGAAAGTTCTACAGATCTAAAAATCTTCTGGTTCCTTATCCTTTGTGAAGCTAAATTTCCATGAATTAATTTGATACTTATTTACAAAATAATATTTTGTTTCTTTTTTAGCGGCTTTGTCATAGAATGTAATAATACATTTGTATATATCAGTTTTATAACCTTGAGTTTCTATATCCATAGTCACATCATATTTATTTCTATCATAGTTTTTAACCAATTCCGTATTACTATTTAAATTTTCTTTGAAATCTTCTAAGTCCATTGTAAGAATAAATTTTGCCACTTCTTCATCATCAATGTCTATACCAATTTTTTTCTCACTACCTATGCTTTTTCTATAGTCTTCTACAGCCTTAAGCATTGAACCATAATATACATTTTTAAATTCTTTAGGTGTTCTTATATTCCAAAAGTTTTTAATAATATCGTCGTCTAATCTTTTAGATACTATATATATTTTGTCATCACTGTATAAATTACCAGCATCTTTTTTGTCTAGTCCTGCTACATAGTTGAACTTATGTACATTATTTATACCTTCATGGAACTCTAGCGTGTAATCAGGTTCTAGGGTTATTTTATTTTTAACTTCCTTTGCACCAGACATTATATCATAAAGATCTTTTATTGCATTTTTATCCGTAACTATAAAAGTAAATCCTTTATCTCTTCTATTTTGTATTACTACTTTATTTATTCTACCTTCATTTATGTATTCAAAATCTTTATTTTTCATTCCAAACCTTAATTTAGCATCATCTAAAGTTGTACATCCTGTAAGAGTGCTGCTTAAAGTAATTATAAAAATAATGAATATCAGCTGTATCCTTTTAAACACAAGTTTACCTCCTAGGTTTTATTACTTTAAATTATAACATACATAAAAAATAATATCTCACCTTTTCTTCCTCTGTACGTCATACCATAATAAAAAATTATTTTATAAAAAACTAACCAATAGATAATATAAAATAACAAAAGAAGCACTAGGCTTCTTTTCATTTTTATATTAAAAATTATAATACTTTCATATATGTAAATCAATTATATAAATTTTAATATTTATTTTAAAGATACTGTTTTTAAGATACTATCATATAATGTTGCAATATCTTCTTTAAAGTCCTTATTCTTCATAAAGAATGAAAATCTTATAAACCCTTTGTTATATTTTATAAAATATTCATATGCTACAAAGTCAACATCTTTTGATTTCATTATATATTTTACTAAATAACCTTTCTTGTCCCCCATTTTAAAATCACTAATTTTGTAATTCTTAATTTTATTTTGTTTTTTAGAAGCTTCTTTGCTGATATCTAAAAAATTTTTTAAGTCATCTTCTTCATTCCATACTTGAACAAATCCGCTTATGCTTAAATCTTTAGAAATAAATTCATTATGATATATTATCTGATTCCCAGGGAAGTCCTTTATACTAGTAGTCCATTCAGATGGTAACTTATAGCTGAACTTTCCATCTAATACTTCATAAGTTTTTAAGGATTTTATATTGTTCTGCATGAAACTCACTGCTTTTAAGTGTCCTTTTACCATTTCACCTGCTGCAAATAAAATTCCCATCAATATAATTAACGTTATGAATACTTCTAGCTTCCTTTTGTTCATTATTATTATTTTCATATTACTCCCCCACATTTTAAATTTAGCCTAGTATAATATATGAAGATTGTTCAAAAAATATCTCAACTAACTGCTTTTACTAAAGCAGTTAGTTGAGTTGTTATCTTTTTACTGGAACAACAATTCTTGAATTTTTAAAGTCATAGAACATCAACCAATATCCAACACTGTCTTCTCTATTTTCTCCATAATCTCTGCATACCCATGTTACAAAACCAGTGGAACCGCCAAACGGCTGGTCATGTACTGCCTTTGTACCTGGTATTGCATATACTAGATACTTCACATCTCCAGTTGAATTGCATTTATATCCCATTAAATAATGTCCATATTTTTGTATATACGGATAATAACTAATCATTGGATAATATACTATTGTGTATTTATTAAAATCCATATTAGGTGTTATATTTTTTAAATCTTTATATTTAACTTTATGCCATTTGCATTTTCCAACCTCTGGGCATATACCTTTTACTTCCTCTAACCCATATGCTAATGTATTAAAGAAATCTGATAAAATTCCTGGTGAATAATCAGCTTTTTCTTCACATTTATACTGTTCTTTGTATTTTTTATCTTCCTTATAATGTTCCTTGTGTTCTTTGTGTTCCTTACAATCTTCTTCCTCTTCCTTATCTTTTTTGTGATCATGTCTTCTCTCTGATTTTACCTCTTCCGATTTTTCAAGTTCTTTTGTATTTTCTTTAATACTTTCTGCTTCTTTTTCATAATCTCTATTTTCTTCTAAACTATCTTTATTTTCTTTTAAATCATCTTTACTTTCTTTCAAAGCCTCTTCATTTTCTTCTAAACTATCTTTATGCTCTTCTTCCACATTTCTGCTCTCTTTTGAATCATTTAAATTACTATTTGCTTCTACTTCTTGTTTAACTTCTATATTTTCATTCTCGTCTTTATTTTCTTCAACGGAAGTTACTTTACTTTCTTCAATGACTTTTGCTTTATCATCGTTTTTATTTTCTTCAAGCACTTCTTCATTATTACTATTTCTATTCTCTTTAATGTTTATGTTCTTGGAATTTTCTATGTTCTTTTCATATTCGTCAAATATATTATTTTCCTCTTTCTTTTCACTCTCTTCTCTTTTAACTATAATTTCTTCCTGATTAACTTTTTCTTTCTTATTTTCTTCTACTTTCTCTTCTTGTACAGGGGCTGATTGTTCATTTTCTATAGTCTGATCTTCCTTACTATCTTCAATTCTTTCTTTATTCTCAATTACTGCATAGCTTTTCCAATCATTTAGCTTAGTTCCACTTACAAATCCAGTTAATATTCCATATACAGTGGAACCATCTAATCTTACTATAGATGCACCCTTTATATTTTCCATTGGTATACTGCTATTTGCCACATTTTCAACACTATATTCATAAGAAACTTCTGCTCTTCCATAATCGTCTATGTTAATAGGACCTAATTTTACTAATCTTTTATCGGTTTTTCTATCACAGATAAGCATCATGTAATAAGGATCTTTGCTTTTCTTTAGATTTTGAACATAATATGATATCTTACACTTGTCATTTTTTCTTTCAACTTTTGCATATCCAGTAGGAAACTTATTATTATCTGTTGAATAGCCTTTTTCATCTTCCTGTAATATAATGAAGTATCTACTATAATTTCTTTTAGATGCCACCGATTTTCCCCCCATACAACTTATTCAATTTATTTGTTGAATTTATTCATTATTATAATATATATGTTATTTTTTCAAAAAATGAACAAAAACTTTAAAACAAATAAAAAGAAGTTTAGCAGGTTAATGAAAATAACCTGCTAAACTTCTTTTATTTTATATATACTATCAGCTAAAGTTGCAAATTCTTCAATGGATAGCGTCTCTCCTCTTCTCTGAGGATCTATATTGGCTAATTGAAAAGCTTCTTCTATTTTATCGGAATCAATTATACCCAAACTCTTTACTGCATTTCTAAGTGTCTTTCTTCTCATATTAAAAGACTGTCTTGCTACTTTAAAAAATAATTCCTCATCTTTAATATCTACTCTTGGTTTACTTAGTCTATCTAATCTTATAACTATGGAATCAACCTTAGGCTGAGGTATAAAAGATTTAGGAGAAACCTTTCTTATAATCTTTGTATCGCAATAATATTGAACTAAAACAGATAGTGAGCCGTAATCTTTTCCACCTGGTTCTGCATCAATTCTCTCAGCAACTTCCTTTTGAATCATTATTGTAAGTGAGTGAAACTTATAATTTCCTTTTAAAAGCCTTGCTATAATAGGAGTTGTTACATAATATGGTAGGTTTGCTACTACTTTAACGCTTTTTTCTTCTCCGATTATTTCATCGAAGTTAATTTTTAATGCGTCCTTATGTATAAGTTGAAAATTATCAAATTCTTTAAGCTCTTCCTCTAAAATAGGAATCAAGTCTGAATCTAATTCTATAGAGCACACTTTTTTAGACTTCTTTAATAACTCTCTAGTTAATGTTCCTACCCCTGGCCCTATTTCTATTATGAAATCATCTTTAGATACTTCTGCACCTTCTACTATATCTTCTAGCACAGTATCATCTATCAAAAAGTTTTGTCCTAAGTTTTTATTAAACTTAAAATTATATTTTTTTACAACATCTTTAGTTGTGACTCTCTCCATTACCTATCTCCTTATTAACCTTATTTAGTGCTCTAATAAATTCATCCTTTTTAATGCCGTAATTATTTAGCCTAGTTATAAATTGTGCAGAATTGCAATATCCTATTCCAAGCTCTTTTCCTAGAGCTTCTCTTCTTTGTTTTGCTTCACTGCTTCCTGTAAGTTTAAAGAAAAATAAATCTTCTGAGCTAAATTCATTTCTTTTTTCCTTTACTTCGCATTTAGCATGTTCTAGTGCTTTTATTATGGTTTCAGGAGATGCATTTTCTACTCCAATATCATCATCCTTAAGACCCTCTTGCTTTGTTATATAAGCATGCTTTATTCCTTTTACTCTTTTAGATATAATTCTTCTTATTTTCTCTCCTGCAAAATCTGGATCAGTGAATACAATTACTCCCTGCCTTTTTTGTGCTTCTTTTATTCTCTCTATAACTTCTGCATTAATTCCAAAACCACCTACTGCTATTATCTCAGCATCTACTGCCCTTTTAACAGCTGTTACATCATCTCTACCTTCAACAACAATAACTTCTTTTATCATCATAACAATAAAAAGCCTCCACTTTAATTAAGTTATATTATACTAATAGCTAGTTTCCAGGCTTTTAATTCACACTATGTTCTAAAATAATATATCTTTCTGTAAACATAGCTAAACCTAACAATTGAAATAACTACCATACATAATATTTTTAACTATATATTTTATTATGTCAAGTGCGAAAAATAAACATATCCAAAATAAAAAAATAGAGCGCAAGCGCTCTAATCAACAATATAAACATCTACATACTTTACTCCCCACCTGTAAACATGGTTATCACCATTAAAGTATAAGTCTATCTTATTTCCTTTAATAGCTCCACCAGTATCCTCGGCAATAGCATAGCCGTATCCAGGTATATACAACTTTGTACCAAGTGGGATTATTCTTGGGTCTACAGCAACTGTACTGTATCCTTCTGGGTTTCTTCTAACTCTTGTCCCAGATGCAGTAATTCCAAAGCCTTTATCCCCAGGCCTCTTGCCTGTATCCTTATAACTTTCTGTATAGGCAGTAGCTCTCATTCTATATTTCTTAGAATAATTGATTTCTCCTCCACGGGAAAGCTTCATAGTTTTTAAAGTTCCCATGGCAACTACTTTATTTGTAGGCTTTTTAACTACTTTTTCATTTACTACTTCTCTTGATATTTCTTTTCCATCTTTATAGACAACTTTTATGTTCACTTCTTTTTGTCCAGTTGTTCCTTCTTGTACAACTTTCTTATGTCCTTCTTTTAGATCAGGGTCTTTCTTTACTTCTGTGGCAAATTCGATTGGTTCAATTTTCTTTTCAACTTTAGTATTCATTCTAGTAATTGCTATTTTTAGACCCTCTTTAATCTTCTCACCTTTAGCAGGTAAAATCTTATCTTCTTCTCCTAATTGTATTCTTTCTTCAGCTAACATTTGATCAACACTATCTGCATTTGTTAATACAGTCTTAGTTTGGCCATCAATTTCTAATTGAACATTAACAGCTTTCTCTATTTTTATAGTGTCTCCCGATTTTATCTTGCTTTTTAGGTCTGGTTCTACTATATCCTTAGGACCTAGTGCTATATTATTCTTTTTTAATATGTCTTCTACGCTGCTTCTATATGTCATTACACTCATTTCTTGTCCGTCTACCATGATGTTTACGCTTTTCTCCATGTTCAGTAAGCCTACTGCGCCACACACAAATACTAACACAGTTATGAAAAACGCCACCTTAGGTCCACTAGAGAAGTAGGTTCTTATGTTGCCTTTTAATTTTTGTAACATACATAAACCTCCTTGACAAAAGTGCCTTAACCATTATAACCTCTAGAGTTCTTTTCGTCAAATTCAGTATCTTTTGTCCACTTAATAAGTAAATAAAATGCACCATTTGCATAGTTTTCCTCTATTAGTTAGTATCCGTACATTAGTATTTTATGAAAATAAAAATGCACTTATGTTAAATGATTTCCACATTTTAACTTTTTATTCATGTTACTTAACCATCCAATGGTAATTTTATTTCCCTATTTTAGAAAAAGTTTTAAGTATATTTTACACTAGTAATTTATTTTTAGCAAGTTTTTAGTATTTTTTATGGTTTTGTTTTCCATTTCTGCTGTGGATAAACCTTTTATTTCAGCCACTTTTTCTATTATAAATTTTATATATTCAGATCTATTTCTTTTGCCTCTATATGGTGTTGGCGCCATATAAGGACAATCTGTTTCAACTAAAAGTCTATCTAGTGGAACCTCTTTTGCTACCTCTAACACTTTTTTTGCATTCTTGAAAGTTACAACCCCAGTGAAGCCTATATAATAGCCAAGCTTTAAACATTCACGGGCAAACTCTACACTTCCTGAAAAACAATGAAGTACTCCTTTAACCTCTGGAAACTCCTTCATTATTTCTAAAGTATCACCATGAGCCTCTCTATCATGAATTACGACAGGTAGATTTAATTCTTTAGCCAGCTGCATCTGTCTTCTAAAAACTTCTTTTTGAACGTCTTTTGGAGGATTCTCATCCCAATAATAGTCTAATCCTATTTCTCCAATGGCCCTTACCTTTGAATTCTTAGTCATTTGTTTTATCTCTTCAAATGCTTCATCTGTAAGTTCATATGCATTTTCAGGATGAATACCCACTGCAGCATAAAAAAAATCATACTTCTCCGCAAGCTTTAATGAATCTTTTGCACCTTTAAGTGATGCTCCACAGTTTAAAACCCCTATTATTCCGTTCTCTTTTAACTCTTTTATGACCTGTTCTCTATCTTCATCAAAACTCTCATCATCATAATGTGCATGTGAATCAAATATCATTTTAACTCCTCCAGCATATTTTTATTATTTATCAAATTTACTTTCGTATTTATACCAGCTATATAGCCTGTAAAGTGCTGGTATAATGCATATTAGTATAACAATTACTCTAGCCCTATTATCTTGAGCTCCTCCAAATAATGAAAATAAAACTCCCATAACAAAAATTATTCCAGATAGTATTGTCCATCTAGGCGTATTTATAGGTTTCCCTAAAGTTATAGATTTAGCTGTTTTATTCTTTCTTAACAGATTAACATAGCATTTTCCATGATAAGCATTAACACTAGTTGATTTTGTAGCTACAAGTAGCTCATCTTTACTTTCTATTTCTTTTCCACATTCCTTACAGATTACCTTCATTAATTTACCCCTCTCATATCTTTTATAACAATTTACTACAAC
>JAYFRK010000284.1:0-2463 GCA_034925975.1 Clostridium sp. | reverse complement strand
TTAATTTTATTTATTTTAATTTTTCTTTTAATATTTAGAGTGTGTACGTTACGTGAAAATATCAAATATAATTTTAGTAATAATACACGTGAAAGAAACCATATATTAACTGAATATGAAATAAGCACTAGTTCCTTTGTTGTAGCTAGTAGAAAAGCTATAGACTTCAAATTAATACCTAGTCTACTTCCTAATATTATATTAAGAAGTCTTTCAAATTATCTACTATTTTTCGTTTTAATTATATTTTTAAGACAACCTATGTTTGACCTTCGTAAAAAGATAATTCGATTTATTATTCTACATCTTCATGGGAGTAAGTATAAAGGCTGTAACCTCTTTTCATAGTACATGAAAAGGAGGTGAGATTATGAACCTAACTCCTATGAATATTTTAGTTTTAATACTTATGTTTTCATTTTTAATAGGGGGACTTGTTTTAAACAGAGTATGTAATAAAACCCTTAATAAAGATGATACTAAGCAAAATAAGCTTGATAATAGGAAATAAGTTATTCTCACTCTTTATATTGTTTTAATTATCTATATAAAAGTATACTAGTAATTAAAACCTATTAATCTTTAACTTTATTTAAGATATGCAGAAATTTCAGGGGGGATAAATTATGTCAAGCAAATACATTTGCACTATTCCTAGTCCATCTGGTGGATGGGATAATATAGATAATAATACTGGTGAAGTTATTAGTCACCATAGAACTAAAAGTAATGCAATAGTTAAGGGTAGAAGACAGGCTAAAAAAAGAGAATCAAATTACCTAATATACAATTTAGATGGACGAATTGGCCAAAAACTTGTATATGTAGACACTTCCTTATGTAAGGTGGATTACTAATATTAATCACAAATTAAATCTCACTGGTTGAAAATAAAATAAGCACTTAGAATTGAAATAGGATTGATGTTAAATCAATCCTATTTTTTAATAATTACTTATAAAATAAGAGATAATAAATTATATATTATGCATGTAGTTGATAATAATTATTATTTGATATATAATATCTATAAAGATATATGTAAAATTTTCTATGTACATTATTTGTGGAATTGGAGGAATATTTATGCAAATAAAAAAAATTAAAATATCAATAATAGGTGCTGGATTTGTAGGAGCCACAACTGCTTATGCATTAATGTTTGGAGGTCTTGCATCTGAAATAGTTATTGTAGATTTGAATAAAGAAAAAGCAGTAGGCGAAGCTATGGATTTATCTCATGGAGTGTCTTTCTTAAGCCCTGTAGATATAAAAGCAGGAGATTACAGTGATACAAAGGATTCTGATATTGTAATAATCACAGCTGGTGCTGCACAAAAAGAAGGAGAAACACGCCTTGATTTAATAAATAGAAACTATAATATTTTTAAATCAATAATACCTGAAATTGTGAAATATAGCCCAAACTCCATACTTCTAGTTGTTTCAAATCCAGTAGATATCTTAACCTATATAACTTATAAATTATCAGGTTTTCCAAAAGAAAGAGTTATTGGATCTGGAACAGTATTAGACACTTCTAGATTTAAATACTTGCTAAGTGAACATTTGAATGTTGATGCTAGAAATATTCACGCATACATTATGGGAGAACATGGTGATTCTGAAATTGCTACTTGGAGCTCCACTAGCGTAGCTGGTATGAATATAAATAACTATTGTGAAAATATTTGTAATGGATGCTGTGGTTTTGCTAAATATGATATTTTAACTCAAGTAAAAAATGCAGGCTATGAGCTTATAAAACGTAAAGGTTCTACAAACTTTGCTGTTGCTCTTGCTATAAAAAAAATAGTTGAAGCTATTTTAAGAGATGAAAATTCAATTTTAACAGTATCTAGCTTACTTGAAGGTCAATATGGAATAAGTGATATATATTTAGGTGTGCCATCTGTAGTAGGCTCCTCAGGGGTCAAAAAGATTCTAGAAACACCTTTAAATGAAGAAGAACTTCAAAAACTAAGAGAATCTGCTACTACTTTAAAAGAATATACTGAAGCTATTTGTAAATAACTCCAGCATAAACCCTCTTTCTCCGGGAAAAATATCTTTAGAAAGGGGTCTATATATAACTGTGCCAAACCCGTTCCCATTTACTGAAGAAGAAAGCCAATTTGGCCTAGACAGACAATAGGTAAGGAAGGTGATACTTTGAAACCTCACATTATGCAAGGTAAAAGTGTAACATCAGAGGAATTAGAAAATATAAAAAAGGATATACAAAGAGAACTTATTATTGAAGAAAAAGAAAGAACTACTATTAAACCTACTATGATGATAATGGATAATAACGAAATTAAAGAAATAGAGGTTGAATCAGCTATTCATCCTTTATCCCCTGTTGATTATCCAAGCGGAAACAAGAAGTAAAACTACAAAAGGTTCCCTAAAACACAAGTGAGATTTATTATATTCACTGCGTTTTTAGGTAACCTTTACTCA
>JAYFRK010000214.1:0-12866 GCA_034925975.1 Clostridium sp. | reverse complement strand
TTTTGATAATATTTATTCCACTAACAGTAAAATTCAATATGCAGGAGGGAATAGTAGTAAGTTCTGTTCTCATAAGTCATTTATTAATTGAAAAATCGGTAGGAATGTTTTGGATTATAAATGAGTTATCACTTATGTTCGTTGGTATAGGAGTTGCTATATTATTAAATCTATACATACCTAATATAGAAAATGAGATTAGAGAAGATCAAGTTTATATAGAAGAACATATGAAGAGAATTTTGCTCTATATGGCTGAGGCACTTCGAAAAAATTATGTTTCAATAAATGAAGAAGTATTATTCAACGGTCTTAGAATGAGACTAAAATCAGCCCGAAGTCGTGCATATAAAAACCTAAATAATTATTTTTTTTGGGATGCAAGCTATTATGTAGAATATGTAGAAATGAGACTACAGCAATTTCAAACTATTAAGAGAATGAGAGAACATTTTAAAAGGTTTTTTATGACTTATGATCAAACAATTATGATATCAAATTTTACAGAGCAGGTAGCACGTTCAATATATGAAGAGAATACTGCAGAAGAACTGCTGGAAGACTTAGAATTATTAAGAGAAGACTTTAGAAAAATGCCACTTCCATTGACTAGAGAAGAATTTGAAAATAGAGCAATGCTAATTCAGTTTTTAAATGATATGGAACAATTTATAAATATCAAAATTGAGTTTAAGCAAAGTTTAGGAAAATAAGGAGCGAATAGAGGGCAGTCATTAGACTGCCTTTTTCAATTAATATTACTAGTTTTGTATATAGTGAATAAGATTATTTATAAATTTTATTGTTTTGATTCAAACTACTAAAGAATATTAAGTGAAGATGGAGGCTCATCCAATGAAAGCTAGATTAAAAAGAAAGAATATAATTACTGTTTCTATTATTTTATCTTTTATTTTAAATATACCTATATCAGCTTACGCTTCAGAAATGATAGGTAAAAGAGAAAAAAGATTGCCTAAAAATGTTTATATAGATGAAATAGATGTTGGAAGAAAGACATTTAAAGAAGTTGAAAGCTTTATTGACGAGAAAGTTAAAACTGCTGAAAACAAAGAGATAATTATTAAGTTTAGTTACAATGGTGATACTCAAGTACATAAATTTAAATTAAAGGAGCTAGGTTATTGTACAAATGAATACGAAATTAAAAGAGAGATTTCTGCAATACTCTATAATGACTTAAATCCTATAGAAAAAGTTAAAGACTATGTGGACATAAGAATTCACAGCAGAAAATTCGAATTTATTAATAGCCTTCAATATGCAAAATTTTGTCATGCTCTACAGGTATTTGATAATTCTAAATTGCCTAAGCCTATTAATGCAGAATACAGGTATAAGAATGGGCAAATACAAATTATTCCTGAACAAATGGGATATGAATTAGATATAAAAAGTTTATATGAGGAATTATTAAAAAAAATAAATGAAGAACAGAAAGAATTTGTATTAAAAGTAAAAGAAGATAATCCTAAAATAACAAAAACAATTTTAGAAAAACAAGGCATTAGGGAAAAAATTTCATCTTTTACTACAGGATTTACTTCTTATAACAAACCAAGAAATACTAATATGCGGCTAGCAGCAGGGATAATAGATGGAACTGTAATAGCACCTGGAGAAATTTTTTCATTTAATAAGATAGTAGGGGAGAGGACAAAAGAGCGTGGATTTCAGGAGGCTGGGGTGTTTATTAATGGTAATCTAGATACGGGATTAGGTGGTGGGATATGTCAGGTATCTACTACTTTATATAATGCAGCATTAATAGCTGATTTAGAAATTGTGGAAAGAAGTAACCATAGTTTAATAGTTCACTATGTACCTTTAAGCAGGGATGCAGCAGTAAGTTATGGGCATAAAGATTTTAAATTTAAAAATAATAGTAATCATTATATATACATTCATGCCAATATTACTGAAACCTCCATTACCTTTGACCTATTCGGAACTAAGGGTAACAAATGGGTAGAACTTAAAGCTGAAACTTTAAAAAATATAGAGATTCCAATAAAATATGTAGATGATTCAACAATGAGGCTAGGAAAAACATTTATAGAAAAGGTAGGGCAGGAAGGATATGAATCCCGACTTGTAAAGAGAGTTTATGAAAACGGAAAACTTGTTAAAGATGAAGTAGTTTCTAGAGATAGGTATCAGGCCTCGCCAACAATTATTAGGAGGGGAACTAGAAGATAAGAATTCAGAAGGTTGATAAATGTTGATGAAAAGATGTATAATAGCTAAAAATGGAAAAATTTATTGTACCTTAAAACATACAATAGGAGGAGCGTTAAATATGAGCAAACTTAGTCAAAAAACAAAAGATTTACTGGAAACTTTAGCTATTATATTAGTTGTATTAGTGATTAATATTTTTATTATAGGAAATGCAAGGGTATATGGCATTTCTATGTATCCCACATTAAATAATGGAAGCCATAATGATAGAGTAATAGTTGAGAAATACAAGAGATTCTCAAAAAATTATAATAGAGGAGATATTATCATATTAAAATCCCATGATAAAAATGATGCTAACTATATTAAGAGAATAGTAGGTATGCCTAATGAAGTAGTTGAGATTAAAGATGGAAAAGTATATATAAATGGAAATATATTAAACGAAGATTACATTCCTAGCGATGTGAATACAAAGCCTGAAATGAAAGTAAATGTTCCAGAAGGTTATGTTTTTGTTTTAGGAGACAATAGAGATCACAGTTCAGATAGTAGAGAGTTAGGTGTAATAGCTTTTAATGATATTGTAGGCAAGGCTAGCTATAAATTTAATATTTTAGATTTGTCCTTTGAAAAGTTAAAGTAGGAGTGATTTAATATGGGGAAAATAATTCATGTATGCTTTTCGGTAAGCTCTGCTGGGGGTTTAAAACATGCTATTAAAAGTAAGATAATAGATGGAGATAAAGTTATAGGATTTTTTGATGACCTTTCTAATGGATCCATATGTAATTTAAATGATATAGGAGATAGAGTAAAATGGTGGAAGTATCTAGAATCATCTGATGAATTTGATACAAGAGAGTTTTTAAAAGAAAACTATAATAAATTTAATAAAGATATCTTAGAAATAACTAGCGATGACACTATTTATTTATGGTGTTCTGAAAATGCTATGGAATTAATGGGATTAATGTATACTCTTCAATTATTAAGTATTGATTTATACAATATTTATATTATAAACGTATCTAAAGTTACGTATAATCAGGGTATGAAAAATGAATTTACTCCAAGGGCTGTAGGGGAGGTTGCACCAGAAAGGTTTCCAAACTTTGTAGAAATAAATAGGAAGGTGGAAAAGGATTGCTATGAAAATTTTATGGACAATCTATCAACCTTAATACAAGAAAATGGAAATCTTAGAGTTTATGAAAATGGTAGTGTCATAAGTGTTGGCGAAGATTATTTTGATAACTTAATCATGAAGTATACTGAAAATGAATTTAGAAAATCTGCAAGAACTGTTGGAAATGTAATAGGATTTAGTGAAAAACCAATAAGTGATACATATATATTTTGGAGAGTATTAGAGCTAATTAAAGATAATAAGCTTCAGTATAAGGGTAAGTTTGGTATCATGAGGGAAATGGAAATAAAAAAAATGGGGTAGTTCCTGGAAGTTATTCCTGGGGGACTGTCCCTTTTTATTGTTGCCAACAAGAGAAAATAGTAATATAATCAATAATGTTGTGCTAATTAAAAGGTTTTAAAAACAATTAAAAGAGGAGGAAAATACGTGTTAATTCCCAAGTTATTTACGTGTATGAAGGAATACACTAAAGAACAATTTTTTAAAGATTTTATTGCAGGATTAATAGTGGCTGTAATAGCTCTACCATTGTCAATTGCCCTTGCAATATCATCAGGAGTATCTCCAGAAAAAGGATTATATACAGCTATAATAGGTGGATTTATAGTATCATTTTTAGGAGGAAGTAGAGTTCAGATTGGTGGGCCTACAGGAGCCTTTATTATAATAGTTTATGGCATTGTAGAAAAGTATGGTATTACAGGTCTTACAGTTGCCACCATGATGGCAGGAGTATTTTTAGTTATTATGGGAGTATTAAAGTTCGGAAAAGCCATAAAATATATACCATATCCAATAACTACTGGATTTACCTGTGGTATTGCTGTTTGTATATTTTCAACCCAAATTAAGGATTTCTTTGGATTGAATATAGAAACTGTACCATCACAGTTTATACATAAGTGGGCCTCTTATATAAGCCATATGAACACAATAAATGTACAGGCTGCATCTATAGGAGCCATTTCTATTGCTATAATATTGTTATGGCCTAAAATAAATAAAAAAGTACCTGGGACACTTATAGCGTTAATAGCAGCGACTTTAATAACTATGACATTTAATTTGAATGTGGAGACAATAGGAAGCCGTTTTGGCAATTTATCTGCTGAACTTCCTAAAATAGCAATTCACAGTATAAATATGAATATGATAAAGGAATTAATTCTTCCTTCTATAACTATTGCTATATTAGCAGCTATAGAGTCACTTTTATCTGCTGTAGTTGCTGATGGAATGATTGGCGGAAATCATAGATCTAATATGGAGTTAGTTGCACAAGGCGTAGCTAATGTATTTTCAGGAGTTTTTGGAGGAATTCCTGTTACAGGAGCAATAGCAAGAACTGCTGCCAGCGTAAAGAATGGTGGGAGAACTCCTATAACAGGCATTGTCCATGCAATAAGTTTATTACTTATAATGATGCTATTTATGCCTTGGGTTAAATTAATACCTATGTCATCTTTAGCAGCTATACTTATAATTGTATCTTATAATATGGGAGAGTGGGAAGTATTTAAAAGACTTAAAAATGCACCTAAAAGTGATGCATTAGTATTTTTAATAGCATTTTCTTTAACTATTTTATTAGATTTAGTAGTTGCAATAGGAATTGGGGTAGTTGTATCCGCATTTTTATTTATGAAGAAAATGGAGGACTATGCAGATGTTAAATGTCTTTCAGATGAAAATAAGGATGAAGATTGCCTAAAGCTTATGGAGGAAGTTCGTTTTCCAAGAGAAGTATCTTTTTATGAAATTAAAGGACCGCTATTTTTTGCAGCAGCAGGTAAGTGTGCAGGTGTTGCTAAGGATTTAGAACAAAAATGCAATGTCCTTATAATAAAAATGAGCAAAGTATCAACAATAGATGCAACTGCATATCATGAACTTGAAAATTTATATAATGTATGTGAAGAACAAGATACTGATCTTATTATATTAAATGCACAAAAACATGTATATAAGGTTTTAGAAAAGTATGAATATGTAGAAAGACTAGGTAGGGAAAACTTCTGCAATAATATTGAAGCTGCCATAGATAGGACAAACCATTTGTTGAATTCTAGAAAAAGTGGGAATGTAGCCTAGAAAAGTGTAGCTTTGAATTTTAATTTATAATATAAATTAAAAGTGTAATGTTGTAATATAAGCTATTTCTGATTTTAGCTGTTTCTCACAACATTACACTTATTTATTTTTAGAAAAATAAATATATAATTTACATTAAACTGTCTAGATGATTCTTAATTTCTAATAGAAAATCTTCAGTATTAACAACTTTAATATTTTCCATATTAGCAAGAGGGGAAAGATCTTTTGTCATCACACCTGCTTCAATAGTTTTAATTGAAGCAGTTTCTAATTTATCTGCAAAATTAATTAAAGCTTCATTATTATCAAGTTCTCCTCTTTTTTTCAAGGCACCTGTCCAAGCAAATATAGTAGCCATAGAATTAGTAGAAGTTTGATTGCCTTTTAAATGTTGATAGTAGTGACGCTGAACTGTTCCGTGGGCAGCTTCGTATTCATAATATCCATCTGGAGAAACCAGTACTGAAGTCATCATTGCAAGACTTCCAAAGGCTGTGGCTACCATGTCGGACATTACATCTCCATCATAGTTTTTACATGCCCATATGAATCCCCCTTCTGACTTAATAACACGTGCTACAGCATCGTCAATAAGAGTATAAAAATATTCTATTCCAGAAGATTCAAACTTATTTTTATATTCTGCATTATATATTTCTTGAAATATATCCTTAAACCTATGATCATAAGTTTTTGAAATGGTGTCTTTAGTGGCAAACCATATGTCTTGCTTTTGATCTAGGGCATAATTAAAACATGATCTTGCAAAGCTTTCAATAGATTTATCAGTATTATGCATACCTAGAACCACGCCATCACCTTTAAATTCATGAATGGTTTGACGTAATACTTCACCACTTTCTTTTGTAACTACTAATTCAACCTTAGAAGCTCCATCTATTTTATATTCAACATCTCTATAAATGTCTCCATAGGCATGTCTTGCAACAGTAATAGGTTTTGTCCAAGTTTTTACAAAAGGTTCAATGTTGTTAACTATTATTGGTGATCTAAATACAGTGCCATCCAGTATTGCCCTAATGGTTCCGTTAGGACTTTTCCACATACTCTTTAAATTATATTCTTTAACTCTGTCTGCATTAGGAGTTATTGTGGCACATTTTACTCCTACACCATATTTTTTTATTGCATTTGCCGCATCAGTAGTTATCTGGTCATCAGTTTCGTTTCTCTTTTCAAGCCCAAGATCATAATATTCTGTGTTAAGCTCTATATAAGGCTTTAAAAGATGCTCCTTTATCATGCTCCAGATTATTCTAGTCATTTCATCTCCGTCCATTTCCACAAGAGGTGTTTTCATTTTAATTTTTTCAACCATATTAATTTCATTCCCTTCAATGTGATTTTAGAAAATATGCTAGAAGATAATAGAGAGTAGTATTTGTATAATTATTCATTATTTTATCATTACTTCATAATATATACAAGGTAAGTTGCACCCAAAATCAGGCAGACGTGAAAACTATGGTATAAGAATCTTATATATTCATAAAAGTAATAAATAAAATTAAATTATATATATAATATTTGTCTACTTGGGTATATTTGTTTTAAGGGAAAAAGTTAAGTATATAATTTTAGCAGCATTATTGATAAAAGATAAGAAAATTTAAATAAAAGGAATTAAGTATTATATGAAATGTTTTAACTGAGCATTATCTAAATAGTAAAGGGGATTGCAGTAATTGTATAAAATTTGATTATATGCTAACATGAACTGGTAATGTAAATTTTATGAAAAGGGGAGTTGCAAATGAATAAGAAGTTAAAATCTAAAGTGGTTGTAGCTTTAGCAGTGACTATGTTTTCTCAAACCTTAGTGCTTGGCAATTTCACTAAAGCTAAAGCATTAGATTTAAATTCCAAGGCTTATTATGGAGCGGCATTATTAGAAAATGATTCATTAGGGGGATTTCAGTTAGTATCCAAGAAATGGGTTGAAGGCTTAAAGTGTAATGCTTATGAGTATAAACACGCTAAGAGTGGAGCTAGGCTTATATATTTAGACAATAAAAATGAAGATAAAATGTTTTCAGTAGCTTTTAGAACACCGACTAAGGATGATACAGGAATAAATCATATTATAGAACATTCTGTTCTACAGGGATCTAAAAATTACCCTGTAAAAGATCCATTTATAGAGATGAGTAAACGTTCTCTAAATACTTTTTTAAATGCTTTAACAGGAAGCGATATCACTATGTATCCAGTATCAAGTAAAAATGATAAGGATTTTAAAAATTTGATGAGTATATACTTAGATGTTGTTTTCTACCCTAATATGGTTAATGATAAAAAGATTTTCCAAGAAGAAGGTTGGAGATACGAACTGAATTCTCCTGAGGATGAATTAAAATACAATGGTATAGTTTATAATGAAATGAAGGGAAATTACTCTCAACCAGAAGTTATATTGAATAGAGCTATTATGCAATCGATTTTTCCAGACACTTCATATAAATATGAATCTGGCGGATATCCTGAGGAAATGCCAAATCTAACTTATGAAAAATTTGTTAGTACATATAAAGAATATTATACTCCTTCAAATAGTTATTTTTATTTATCTGGAAATTTAGATATAGAAAATACATTAAAATTTATAGGAGAAAAATATCTAAATAATTTTGAAAAGAAAGAAGTAAATACTGAAATACAGATTCAAAAACCATTTGATGAAAGAAAGATGAAAGTTGCTGAATATTCAGTACCAAGTGGTACTCCTATAGAAAATAAAACATATTTAAGTTCAAACTATGTAATAGGAACAGCTAAAGATAAAGACACAATTTTAGGATTTTTACTGCTTCAAACCTTGCTTGGTGGAACACCATCTTCTCCTATTACAAAGGCATTAATGGATAATGGATTTGGCGAAAATGTTACTACTGGATTTGACATAAATTACTTGCAGCCAGTTTTCACTATAAAAGCTCAAAATGTAAATGAAAATCAAAAAGATAAGTTCCAAAAAGTAATAGACGAAACACTTCAAGATATAGCTAAAAATGGCTTTGATAAAAAATTATTGAACTCTGTACTCAATATGTATGAGCTTTCTAATCGTACTGTAAAGGGTAATTTTGCTCTTATGTACAACACTTTAATAATGAGAAGCTGGCTATATGATGGAGATCCTATTGCATATTTAAATTTGGACTCAGACATGAATAACTTAAGAGATAAGGTGCAAAGTGGATATCTACAGACATTGGTAAAAAAATACTTAGTAGATAATAAACATGCTTCTTTAGTAGTTTTAAAACCTGTACCTGGTCTTGAAGAAAAAAAGGAAACAGAATTAAAATCAAAATTGGCAAAAATTAAAAGTTCTCTTTCAAAAGAGGATATAAATAAAATAGTACAGGAAACTAAAGAGCTTAAAAAGTGGCAAGAAACTCCAAACTCAAAGGAAGCTTTAAGCAAATTACCAAGTCTTACTCGTGAAGACATAGGAAGCAAAGCTGAAACATATAGTACCATTGAAAAGAATGAAAATGGAGTTAAGATGCTTCATCATCCTATATATACTAATGGAGTAGATTATATAAGATTATATTTTGATACAACTAAAGTACCTCAGGAGAAACTAGGTTATTTATATTTATTAGAGGGTACTTTGGGTAATATTGATACAAAAAACTATACTAAAGAGAGTTTAGTAGAGGAAATACTAAATAATTCAGGTGGAATTTCTCTTGCTAATACTAACTTTATAAATCGTAAAGACAATAATTTATACTATCCTAAAATGATGGTAAGTATAGTGTCATTAAAAGAAAAAACATCCAAGAGTTTTGAACTTGTAAAAGAAATAGTATATGACAGTAAAATAGACGATAAGAAAAGACTAAAAGAAATAGTAAGCAACATGAAAATGATGAAAGAAGCAGAATTAATGGCTAGTGGCAATATAATGGCAATGCAAAAGTTATTATCATATATGTCAGAGTCAGGTAAATATGATAACTATACAAGTGAAGAGTTCTATAAATTTTTATGTGATTTAGATAAAAATTTTGATAGTAAAAGTGATGAAATAGTAAAAAGCTTACAAGAAGTTAGAAATCTTGTATTTAACAAGCAAGATATGATAGGAAGTTACACAGGAGAAAATAAGGATTATGAAGATTTTACTGTAAACTTTAAAAATTTCTCAGACAATTTAAGAAACGAAAAACTTCAGAGTAACACATATAATTTCGATAGTTCTATGGTTAATGAAGGAATAATGACACCTTCTAAAGTACAATATGTAGTAAAAGGCGGGGATTTGAAAAAAATAGGTTATGAAGCAACTGGAAAACTTCAAGTTCTTGCTAATATATTAGAAGGCGGATATTTATGGAACAATATAAGAATAAAAGGTGGAGCTTATGGAGCTAATGTAACTTTAAATAACTCTAGTTTGATTTTTTCATCTTATAGAGATCCAAATTTAAAAGAGACTTTAGACACTATTAATGGAATTCCAGAATATCTTAAAAACTTCAATGCAGATGAAGAAGAGATGACTAATTATGTAATAGGAACTATTGGAAAAGCCGATAGTGCAAATAATATGCTAAGAAATATTATCGGACCTGCTGCAGATGGAATGATGGCAGATAATTTTTATATAAGCATGACTAAACAAGAGGATATTCAAAAGGAAAGAGAAGAGATCATATCAACTAAAGCAGAGGACATAAGAAATTTAGCTCCAGTCATAGATGCACTATTAAAACAGGATTATTTATGCGTCGTTGGAGGAGAAACAAAGATAAAAGAAAACGAGAAAAATTTTGCTGTTATAAAGGGCATTTTGAATTCTGAGGATCAAAAATCACTAGCCTTAGATTTAGAGAAAAAGGAAAATGTTCCTGTAGAAAAGAAATGGAATGTTAAATTCTCTAAAGAACTTGATGAATTGACCGTAAATGCATCAAATGTTTATGTGTTAGATGATAAAAATCACCAAGTTAAAATAAAACTAAGTTACGATAAGAAAAATAAATCTATTATGGTAGAACCAGAAGCTTCATATGAAAAAGGGAAAAAATATACATTATTTATTAAAGGTATTCAAGCTGCAGTAAAAGGAGAAAAATCTAGTAAGTTAGTGGCACCAATTAGGATGGAATTTACAGTAGAAAAATAAGATAATATGGGGCTGTGGCATTAAGCAATTACATACAATATACTGTTTTGCAAGTTTAAAGTTAAAACAATATATTGTAGTATTTGTTCTTAGTGCGACAGCTCTTTTGTGCTTAATATCTTTAAAAATAATGAGTAATAACGGTAAAAGTATGTATAATTAAAATGATATGCTATAATAGATGATAAAAATATTTATAAATAAACGGGGGCGATATTTATGAGTTTAGAAAGTGTAAAGAAACATTTAGATGAGTCAAATCTTGGACTTGTGATTATGGAGATGGATGGTAGTACAGCTACAGTAGAATTAGCAGCTGAGGCTATAGGGGTAGAGCCTGGGCAAATAGCTAAAACTATGGCATTGAAACTAGGAGATAAAAATGTGCTTATAGTTTCAAAAGGTGATGCTAAAATAGATAATAGAAAATATAAGGATTGCTTTAAAACAAAAGCTAAAATGCTAAGTGGTGATGAAGTGTTAGAAATAACAGGTCATCCTGTAGGAGGAGTTTGCCCATTTGGACTTAAAAATCCTCTTGAAATATATTTAGATAATTCATTAAAGAAATACGATTATGTTTATCCAGCAGCAGGTTCAAAAAATTCTGCAGTTAGAATTACATTAGAGCAGCTTCAAAACATAACAAACGGAAAATGGATAGACGTTTGCAAACAAGATTAAAAGTATTGTACCCATACATTTGCTAAAGAATTCTATGAGATATATAATGTATACAAGTAGAAAAGACATATATAGAATTAAAAAATAATACTAACTCCCTCTTATATAATAAAATATATAAGATTATATCCTAGAAATCGGCGAAAGTTTTTCGTCGATTTTTTATTTTTTACAAAAAATTTTTTTGACTAATTCAGAGTAAAATAGTATGATATAATTATAATATATCAGAGTTAAATACTCGGATATAATTTTCTATAAAACTGTATAATAAATAATTTAGAATTTAATTTGAATTTAAGGAGATGAAATAAAGTGTCAAAGTTACTTTTAGATATAAAAAACCTTCATACAAAAGTTAATGAAAAAGAAATATTAAAAGGGCTAGATTTGGAGATAGGAAGAGGAGAGGTTCATGTAATAATGGGACCTAATGGAGCAGGAAAATCAACTCTTGCAAATACTCTTATGGGGCACCCAAAATATGCAATATCTGAAGGGGATATATATTTTGAAGAAGAGATTATAAATGATCTAAGAACTGATGAGAGAGCCAAAAGGGGAATATTTTTATCATTCCAATATCCAGAAGAGGTACCGGGAATAACTGTAGAAAACTTTTTAAGAAGTTCTAAGGCAGCTGTTACAGGGGAAACTGTAAAAATCATGGCCTTTAAAAAAGAGCTGAAAAAGAAAATGAAACTTTTAAAAATGGATGAAGAATATTCAAAGAGATATTTAAATGTAGGCTTTTCTGGAGGAGAAAAGAAGAAAAATGAAATACTTCAAATGTCTATATTAGAGCCTAAGCTTGCAATTCTTGATGAAACTGATTCAGGACTTGATGTAGATGCTGTTAGAGTAGTATCTGAAGGAGTTAAACTTCTAGCGGATGAGAATAGATCAATACTTATAATAACACATCATAATAACATTTTAGAGTATTTAAAGCCTGATTATGTTCATGTTCTTGTAAATGGAAGAATAGTTAAAACTGGAGATATGTCCCTAGTTAGAAGGATAGAAGAAAAGGGATATGAAAGCTTTAAAGAAGAAGTCTTTCAAAGTTAAGGGGTGAGTTTATATGGAAGATAGAAAAAAAACCTATATAGAAGATGTTGATAGAGGAATATATGATATAAAAAATGAAGTAAGATACAGCTATAAGGTTCAAAACGGACTTACTCCAGAAATTATAAGGCAAATTTCAAAAGAAAAAAATGAACCTGAATGGATGACTGAGTTTAGATTAAAATCTCTTCAAATTTATAATAAATTAGATTTACCACCTTGGGGACCAGATATTACGGATCTTGATATTGAAAATATAGTGACATATATAAGGCCAGATACAGAGATGGTGGGAAGCTGGGATGAAGTCCCTAAGGATATTAGGGATACTTTTGATAGGCTTGGGATACCGCAGGCAGAGCAAAAGTCTCTAGCAGGAGTAGGAGCACAGTATGACTCAGAGGTTGTATATCATAGTATAAAGGAAGATCTAGTAAGACAGGGTGTTATATATACTGATATGGAATCTGCTGTAAGAGAATACGAAGATATTATAAAGCA
>JAYFRK010000451.1:0-4087 GCA_034925975.1 Clostridium sp. | reverse complement strand
TATAGTAAACATACTAGAAAGGACGAAAAATAATGTTTAAAAAGTTTATAAAATATTATAGGCCGCACATAAAATTATTTATGTTAGACATGGCGTGTGCATTTTTAGCAGCAGGGGCAGATTTGTTCTATCCTATGATATCTAGACGGATTATTGATGATGTTATACCTAATAGACAAATAGATATGTTGTACAAGCTGTCTTTGTTTTTAGTAATACTGTACTTACTGAAGTTGCTGTTTAATTATACAGTTGAATACTGGGGGCACGTTGTAGGAGTTAGGATGCAGTATGATATGAGAAAAGAGGTTTTTTCTCATCTTCAGGAACTGCCATTTAGCTATTTTGATGACAATAAAACGGGACATATAATGTCTAGAATAGTGAATGATTTAATGGAAGTATCAGAGCTTGCACATCATGGTCCCGAAGATTTATTTATATCCTTTGTTATGATATTAGGATCTTTTGCAGCTTTATGTACTATTGATTGGAGACTTACTATTATAGTTTTTGCTTTCGTACCCATTATGTTTTGGTTTGCAATAAAGAAGAGAGTTAAAATGGGAAATGCCTTTAGAGAAGTAAGGAAAAAGGTTGCAAATGTAAATGCTCAGCTTGAAAATAGCATATCAGGAATAAGAGTTGCAAAATCTTTTACAAATGAAGAATATGAAATGGATAAATTTGATGAGGGGAACAATAAGTTTAGAGAATCAAGAGAATTTGCATATAAAGCTATGGCTGAATTTTTTTCGGGTATTCACTTTTTGATAGATATATTAAATGTAATTGTAATTTTAGCTGGTGGAATATTTACTTATAAAAATTTAATAACTCTAGGAGAATTAGTAGCATATCTCTTATATATAAATTTATTTATGCAGCCAGTTAGAAGACTAACATCCTTTATAGAACAGTATCAAACAGGAATGACTGGATTTGAAAGATTTATTGAAATTATGGAGATAGAACCAGATATAAAAGATAACGAAGGAGCTGAAGAGCTTAAAAATATTAAAGGAGAAATAGAGTTTAATAATGTAACATTTAATTATGATGATAAGAAATCTATATTATCTAATATGGATCTTAAAGTTGAAGCGGGCAAGACTCTTGCATTAGTTGGACCTTCTGGAGGAGGCAAAACAACACTTTGCCATCTGATACCAAGATTCTATGAGGTCAATGAAGGAGATATATTTATAGATGATAAGAGCATAAAAAATCTAACATTAAAATCTCTTAGAAAAAATATAGGAATGGTACAACAAGAAGTATTTTTGTTTACTGGAACTATAAAGGAAAATATACTATACGGAAACCCTGATGCAAAAGATGAAGAGGTAATAGAAGCCGCTAAAAATGCTAATATACATGAATTCATCATGAATCTTCCAGATGGATACGATACTTATGTTGGAGAAAGAGGTATAAAACTATCTGGAGGGCAAAAGCAAAGAATCTCTATAGCTAGGGTGTTCCTAAAGAATCCTCCAATTTTAATATTGGATGAAGCTACCTCTGCTCTAGATAATGCAACAGAAATTATAATTCAACAATCTCTTGAAAAGTTATCTAAGGACAGAACCACTATAGTTGTTGCACATAGATTATCAACTATAAAAAGTGCAGATGAAATAGTTGTATTAACAAGTAATGGAGTGGAGGAAAGAGGTTCCCATGAGGAGCTCTTAAATAATAACGGAATTTACTCTAAACTTTATAATGCGCAATTTAAGGGATATATTCCAGATGAAATATAAAAGGATGTTTAAATAAAAGAAGTATTTTACTCAAGATATGAGTGAAATACTTCTTTTATTTGGAATTATATGGTAAAATGGTGTTTAAATGTAAAATAAATCCGAATACATACATATATTGTTATGTAAAGCTACATATCCAAAGGAGAATGGTTATGAAAAATAGAAAAAAAGCTAAAGTTATTATAGGATTTTCGATATTAAGCATAACAGCCTTAGCTGGGTGTATATATGGAAACTTTCATAATGGAATAGAAGATATCGATAGTAATGAAGCTAAAAGTTGTATAGGGATAATTGATTGGAATGTTAGTTCAACCAATGAGATTAGGGAGATAAATGAAGTGAATTTAGCACCAATACACATAAATAGTAAAAGTCCTGAAAATATTTCCTGGAATTTGTTTAGCAACAATAAGCAAATAGAAGAATATAATTCAAATAAATTTCCCATATTCTCTGAAAAATACTCCTTCATAGAAGGGGTTTTAACTTTTAGAGGAGATAATTTAAGAACTTCTCCAGCTTTTGGAAAAGCTGATATAAAAGATAAAAAATTAAAACAACAATGGTATATGGAAACTTCATCTAGTACATGGGGAGGGGGAGCTGGTTGGACCGGGCAACCTTCTATTATTAGGTGGCCTGAAGATGTTAAAACAATGATGAATATAAAACCTGAATATAAGGCAAAAAAGGATTTTATAGAAGTAGTTTATGCATCCTTAGATGGTAATGTGTACTTTTTAGATCTATATACAGGTAAAAGGACTAGAGAACCAATTAAAGTACATAATCCTATTAAAGGAAGTGTAGCTATAGATCCAAGAGGCTATCCTTTACTGTATGTTGGGCAAGGTATATCAGAGAAGGGTAAGATAGGATATAGAATATTTAACTTAATAAATGGAGAAGAGATGTACTTTATTAATGGTTTAGATTCTAAAGCATATAGACAATGGGGGGCTTTTGATAGTTCTCCAATTATTGATAAAAATAAAGATATAATGATTTTATGCGGTGAAAACGGTCTGGTTTACAATATTAAATTAAATACAAAGTTTGATAAGGCTAATAAGAAGGTAAGTATAAATCCTGAAATTATAAAATATAGGTACAAGATATCAGGCAATGGTCATCAGGGAATTGAAAATTCAGTCTCAGCATATAGGAATCTTGCTTACTTTGCTGATAATGGAGGTAGTATTCAATGTTTAGATTTACAGAAAATGAAGCCGCTGTGGACATTTAACGGTGGAGACGATACGGATGCTACTATAACAATTGATATAAAAGATAATGTGCCATATATATACACTGCAAATGAGGTGGATAAGCAAGGAACTCGAGGAAAGGCATATTTACGTAAAATTAATGGACTAAATGGAAAAGTAATATTTGAAAAGCCTTATGAAGCTATGTCATTACTTGGGAATAGTCCAGTAAATGGAGGGGTTCTTGCAACTAATGTAATAGGAAAGAATACAATAAATGATTTAGTAATATTTAATGTAGCAAGATATAAAAAGTTTAATTCAGGGTTATTAGTGGCACTAAACAAGGAGACTGGAAAAGAAGTCTGGAAAATTGAGATGCCTAATTACTGCTGGTCATCTCCCGTAGATGTGTATGATCCAGATGGAAAAGCTTATTTAATCCAAGGAGATTCAATAGGAAATCTATATTTAATTGAAGGGAAAACAGGTGTTGTTTTAGATACTATTAATTTGGGGTCAAATATAGAAAGCTCACCAGCAGTGTTTAATGACACACTTGTTTTGGCAACAAGAGGAGGAAAAGTATTTGGAGTTAAAATTAAGTAATTAATTACCTTTGTCATTTTCCCTACTTATACATATAATTTATAATATATGTATAAAGACATTTAATAAATAGGAGGGAAAATATGAAAAAATATAAGGGGATTTTAGCTGCAATTATATCTGGAGCTATGATATTTTCATTATCAGGGTGCGGCTCTAAAAAGAATGGATTGATTGAAGCGTTACAGAAGAATAATAATATTAATTCTTTTGCGTACAAAGCTAAAGCAGAAATAAAAGTTAACGGACAGGTTGATGAGAATTTAAAAGGTCTAGATAAGTTTACATTAGAATTTGATGGGAAATCTTCCGTGGAAAAAAATAAGCTTTTTAAAACTAAGGCCAATATAAAATTAGGTGCAGCAGGAATAAGCACTGATACAGATATGATAGAAGAAATAGTTATGGATGGAGATAAAGTTAATCTAAAGATGTTTCTTAAGATTCCCGAAATATTAAAAATCCAAGCAGGTACCGCTTTACAAAATATTGATTATG
>JAYFRK010000226.1:0-2357 GCA_034925975.1 Clostridium sp. | reverse complement strand
CTTCTTTTTCTGATGGTGCAGGCTTTATTGTATCATTAACAGCGGCAAAGTTTATATCAAGTACTCCAGTTGGTATGCTTATTGTTGTAGGACAAGCATATTTAAAGTCTCTTGCTAATTCTGCTGATCAAGCTCTTGAAGTATTAAGAGATACCTGGGCTTCAATATATAATCATATGGGTGTAAAGAATTATAACCGTGTTACAATTTCTCAAGTAATGGAAGTTAAGTATTTAATGGGTGGGTATTATTGGGGAGGAGTAGGCCTACCTAGAGTTACAGAAGAAGGCTATTACTGGAGAGTATAATAAATTATTATACTCATAGATATGATAAATAATTTTTATAATTAATGTGTTTTATTTGTATAATTCATAGTATAGAAAAACATATAGTAGCTGTTCTAGAATAATCAAATATTTCGATAGCAACAATGACAATAATTCTTTTTAAAATATCAATTATTTTATTTACTAAAATATATCTTTTAATATTTATTATATTATTTCTTTTTTCATCACTTAAAGATTCTTCTTTTAATTTTAAACCCCTAAATATTAGATAAGCTCCTGTAGATAAACATATTATTCTTACAATTATTACAGCCCAATTCAAAAATATTCTTCCTAATTATTATAGTATACAACCAATTATATCGTATAAAAGCGTTATTTGAATAATTAACCTTGTTTATATATATATATATTATGTTATTTAATAAGGTATATAATGAATTATATGGATATAAAAATATTTAATATGTTAGAATCAACATATAATTAACTATTTTATTGTTGACAGGAGGAAATAAATAGATGAATGAAAGAATAGGGGTAATCATATTATCAGTTTTGATAATTACCATTTTTATATTTGAGTGGAGGTTTATACCTAAAAAAATAAAAAACGTTAAACAATCTGGTAAAATAATATCGAATGAATGCAAGTATATTAACTCTTTAAAGAAATCCATTATTGTAAGAATTATTTTATTAATTTTAATTATAATTCTTTCTCGATTAATGAATTTAAGCGGATATAAATACTCTTGGGTTGTACTTGTATATTATGTAATTGGAGATATTGTTAGTTATAAAATTAATAAAAAATATATAGTTAAAAACTATGATGTTAAATAAAAATATACTTTAGTATATTTCAGGCTGTTGACAGAATATGTTTATCAACAGCCAGAGTATTTTTATAAATTGCATTGTCATCCCTAAAAGGTGATAAACGCCACCACCCGGAGAGTTGCAACCTACTTATAAAATCCATTTCTTAGTATGTCTAAGTATTCATCCAGATCTTTTAATAGTTTTTCTTTATCTAGAATTATTCCACCAGAAGAGTCTACATTGTTCATTATATAGTCTTCACCATAGGCCTCTAAGGTCCAGGTTAATACTTTTAAACACTTACTTACATCCACATTATCTTTAAATTTCGAATAGTCAATGTTTGAGTATAATTTGCTAAATCCAACTGCACTCTCACTTTCATACTTTTTGCTAATTTTTTCTATTAGGTGTCTAGGAGCAGTGGGAAATTTTTTAAAAAACTCTGTAGCCAATGGATATTCATTTATAAGATCAAATTTTACTAAAGTTAATAATTTAAGTTTTTCAAAAATATCTGTATTATTGTTAGATTCATTAAATTCCATAAGCTGCTTAAAAAAAATAGGATAATAGTAATCATAAAGATATATAAATAGACCTTCTTTATTTTTAAAATAATGAAAAAGCAGGCCCTTAGATATTCCTGCTTTTTCAACGATTTTATTAGTAGAGGCATTTTCATAGCCATTACTTGCAAACTCTTCTAAGCTAGCTTGAATTATTTTCTCTTTTTTTTCAATTGGAATATTTTCAAATGCTTTATACAATTTTATATTTACACTTCCTTTATTCTCTTTGTATCTTTAAGCTATCTGACATCTGTACAGATAAAACTTTTTTTCTTGCTAAATACTTTGATAATTCGTAGGTTAAATATATTATAACAAATCCAGCTATAGTGTATATATAATCAATATTTATAGGAAGTGAGAAGCTAATTCCCTTTGTAACGCTGTCCATAAGCTTTTTAATTGAAGCTATTAAAAGAGGGATTGAAATCAAGTAACCTATTATTACAGGTATGCGGCCTGAATTTATTATAAGTGAATTTATTTCTTTATTCGTATACCCTAATACCTTAAGCATAGATATACTTCCTTTATTTTCTTCAACTATAAGAGTTGTAATTATATAGATTACTATAAGCGAAATTATAGCTGAAATCAGACCCATTATAATTAATGAGTATTTTAAAGGTTCTAGTATGGAGTTAAAGGCTGCAATTGATTCAGTTTT
>JAYFRK010000079.1:0-3914 GCA_034925975.1 Clostridium sp. | reverse complement strand
ATTAAATATTATGATTGTAATACCACTTATTTGAAAATAACACTAGTAATATTCAATTAAATCAATTTTGTATTGGGGGAAATTAAAATGATAGATAAAGATATACATATTTTAGAAGGCATATGTGAGTCTCTTCCCTACTTAAACCCTATAACACGAGATGATATAGCTTTCTCCGTAACTGATTTAGAAAAATGTATAGCCTATATCCCAGCTAATAATTTTAATTTAAATGTAAAAGTTGGGGACTCTATCTTAGACTCTAAAATTATAATGAACTGTATAAATACTGGAAAGATCATTAAGGATAGTGTACCAAAAGAAATATTCGGAATAGATATAAAATTATTTGTCCATCCTATAAAAAATCACGATGGAAAAATTATAGGCTCCATAACTTCAGCTATTGATCTTAATGAAAGCTTAGAATTAATTAATGAAATTAACGAACTTGCTGTATCCACTGAACAGGCTAATGAAAGTATAGATCAAGTAGCAGCAAGTGCTACAATTCTTGCTAAATCCGGACAAACGGCCACTGAAAAAGTTCAAGAAACTTTGAAAAAATCCTTACAAACCAATGAAGCTCTAGAACTTATAAAAAACATAGCTTCACAGATAAACCTGTTAGGTTTAAATGCTGCAATTGAAGCTGCAAGAGCTGGTGATCAAGGAAAAGGATTTGGCGTTGTAGCAAGTGAAATCCGTAAACTTGCAAATCAAAGTCAAGAATCTGTGAATAAAATAAAAAAGATACTTGAAGATATAACTAATGCCGTTAATCAAATAAGTACTGATATCGATAACGTAGCTTCCATAAGTCAAGAACAAGCTGCCTCCACAGAAGAAATAGCATCAGCTTTAGAAAATATTCATAATGCTACAAAGCACTTAGAAATTTTCTCAAAAAAATTTAGCTAACACAGAATAAATGTGTGATTATTAATGTAGAAAAGACTATATTAGCTTTTTTATTAGCTCTAATATAGTCTCTTATTTTACACAAAATTATAATTTTTTAAATAATGTTTTTACTCCTGTAATCAGCTACATATCTATTAAAATTCCACTTACTTAAAAATTTTTCAGCACTTTCATATCCTGATTCAAATAGCTTATTAGCTAAGTCCTTAGTAATATTAATTTGAGTAGTTCCTACATTTAATGTTGGTATTGGTATAGTTCTCACCCAATCTTTATTTTTAATATATATTTCTTCATTTTTATTTATCATTGCACTAATTACATCAAATGTAAAAGATATAATATCTGTTTTTCCCCCTGCTGTAAATGTTTTTTTATCTTCTATGAGCTTCATACCAAAGGTTGGCCATCTGGGTTTATTATTTACATCAAAAACCCATATAGGATAATTACTTAAAATCCCTCCATCTACTATAAAACTTACTTCATTTTTATAACTCAATTTTACAGGTTTGAATATAAAAGGCATACTGATACTCATTCTAACAACTTTGGCAATTTCAAATTCCATTGGATCAATATCATATTTTATTAAATCATCCGGAGCTATCAGCATATCTCCTTTAGTTATGTCAGAAATGATTACTTTAAGATACGATTTACCTTCTACACTCAAATCTTTAAATTTTGTTTTTCCTTTAGCCTCTAAAAGTTCTCCTATGTATTTTTCTATTGGATCTCCTGAATATACCCCCTTATCTTTGAAGAGTGTAATAAAATTTTTTGCAAACATCAATGGTCTAATTTTTTTCAATTTATTATTATCTAAAAACTCATTATAATTAAGATTCATTATAATATCTTTTAATTCTCTGCCGCTATATCCTGCAGCTAATAATGCTGCTACAATAGCTCCTGCTGAAGATCCTGCAAAATTTTTTATATTATACCCTTTGTCCTGAAGACAACATGCTGCACCAACTAATCCAATAGCTTTCATTCCTCCACCTTCAAAAACAGCATCCATATTCATATAATCACCCCTTAGTATATAAGATATGTAAATAAAAACAGCTGTTGATAATTTTATTTAATAATTAATTATGAAACAACTTATGTACAATACAATAGTTTATGGTATAATTTATATAGATAAAATTAAATATATGTATTGCAGGGGTGCCTATAATGGCTGAGAGGAACATATTCTAACCCTTTGAACCTGAAACTAGATAACACTAGCGTAGGAAGCAATGAAGAAGTCTATATAGTATATATAGCTCCTTTTGCTTTGTGCATAAGGAGCTTTGATATTATAAATAACTATTTGCTGCTATAAAACACCTATGCAATCTTATCATTGCAGGGTGTTATTTTTTTCATCAAGAAAGGATGGGTATTATGAAAAAAGTATTAACTATTGCTGGTTCCGATAGCTGTGGAGGAGCAGGAATACAAGCAGATTTAAAGACTATGAGTGCACTTGGAGTATATGGAATGAGTGTAATTTGTGCTGTAACAGCTCAAAATACTCAAGGAGTTACTGCAGTTCAAGAAATCAATAAAGAAATTGTGGAAGCTCAAATGAGAGCAATTTTTGATGATATTAAAGTAGACGCTGTAAAAATAGGAATGGTATCTAATTCCGAAATAATACGAACTATAAAAAATATATTACTTGAATATAAAGTTAAAAACATCGTTTTAGATCCAGTTATGATATCTAAAAGTGGATATCATCTTTTAAAGCCTGAAGCAGTTGATGAATTGAAAAGTTTAATCCAAATTGCTGATATTGTAACCCCTAATATTCCTGAGGCTGAAGAACTTACAGGAATGAAAATAACCTGTGAAGAAGACATGAAAGTAGCTGCCTTAAAAATAAAAGATTATGGAGTAAAAAATGTATTAGTTAAGGGTGGACATAGATGTAATAACTCAACAGATATCTTATGTTATGGAGATGAATTCTTAACACTGGATGGAAAAAGAATAGATACTATCAACACTCATGGTACTGGCTGCACACTTTCTTCAGCAATTGCAAGTTTTCTAGCTAAAGGCTATTCTATTAATCATTCTGTTAAATTAGGAAAAGATTACATAAAAATGGCAATTGAAAATTCTTTTCCTATAGGTCATGGAGTTGGACCTGTTGGCCATTTTATAGACTTATATAAAAAAGCTAATGTTAAATATGAATAATAAATAAATTACAAACTTACAAAGCTAAATTTACTTAATTGGAGGAATTAATATGATTAACAGTGTTTCTAAAACTTTAAAAAAAGTTAGACAAACTACACCTCTTGTACATGCCTTAACAAACTATGTAACTATCAATGACTGCGCTAACATATTATTAGCCTATGGAGCATCTCCTGCTATGGCTGAGGCTTACGATGAGTGCTACGATTTTGCAAAAATTGCTTCTTCCATCTATATAAACGTAGGAACTCTTACTAAAGAACAAGAACAAGCTATGCTTATGGCTGCTCTTTCTGCTAAAAATAATAATATTCCAGTAATTTTGGATCCAGTTGCCTGTGGAGCTATAAAAAGAAAAATAGATTTCATTGAAAGACTTTTTGAAATTGGTAAGGTAGATATAATTAAAGGAAACCTTGGAGAAATAAAATATTTAGCTGGTTATGAAGCTAAAACTAGAGGTGTAGATTCTATAGATGATGGAAGTAATTCAGTAGAAGCTTGTATATCTCTTGCTAAAAAACATAATTGCGTAGTTGTTGCTACAGGGGTTGAAGATATAGTTACCGATGGTGAAAGAACAGCAATAATTAAAAATGGTACAAGTCTTTTAACATTAGTTACAGGGGCAGGATGTATGGTAGGAGCACTTACGGCTGCTACTGCTGCTGTAGAAGAAGATAAGTTTATAGCTGCTGTAGCTTCAGTTTTATCTATGAATTTAGCTGGAGAACATGCAGAAAAAGTAGCTAATACTCCTGGAAGTTTTAAGGTTAAACTTA
>JAYFRK010000615.1:0-3529 GCA_034925975.1 Clostridium sp. | reverse complement strand
GGCGTTTATTTTTAAAGATTACTTTATTATAATTTCCTGTACTATACAATATCCTAGAAACCTTGAAATTACAAGGTTTAGAGCGAAACGATTTACCAAATTTTACTTTTATATATTTTAGAATATTTAATAATAACTTTTTCGTGGGTGGCAAATCGGTGGCAAGATTTAATTTTGCCACCGGTTATTTTTTATCAGTATACAAATATTTTTACACTATATTATTTTTAAGTTTCTACTAGCTTATAAGTTTTATTGAAATTAGTTTATCCAATGATGGGTGGCTAGATTGAATATGACTTTATTAATTATTTATGTTTATACCTTCGTATTAGTATTTTTAGAAAAAAAATACTAGCTTAATATCAATATACTAAGCTAGCTTTATTCTAAAATGTTTCTACTCCAATTGGGAATTACATCTCTTTTCCATTTAACTGTTCCATTACATATATACGCTATACGTTTAAATTTATTTGTATTATCATATATATATATTTCATTGCATATGTGTAATACCTCTTTTAAGTTATTTAATGATTCATAATATCTTCTTTCTATAGCTTCTTCTGATACTCCATGCCCACCTTTTGAAACTCTAATTTTAACTCTTTCTTTAGCAATATCAGGATTGTCAACTCCAATATAATTGATAACTATAAAAAAACCTTGCTGTTTTGCTTTTTTTATATTTGTAACAATACTTTTGCCAGATAGAGTAGTTTCTTGATTAAATGATATATGATTTTTTATATAGTGATTTATAAGTTTTACGGCTTCTCTTGCACACCTAATTTGAAGATTATTATCTTTCCATGAACCTACTCGTGCTACCATCTCATCTGTGTTTATTCTCTTTTCATTTTTATTTATTTCATGGTAAATAGACTCATATATTGATGTTTTTCCAGCACCATTTACCCCTGCAAATATAGTGTAAGTAGCCATTAATTTTTACCTATTACTCTTTCTTGTTCCTTTTGCAATATTATATCAGATAAAGCAATATAAAAATCTTGTTCTTCTTTTGTTTTTGCATTTTTAAATAGTTCATTTAAATCTTTATATGAATATTTCAGAAACTGCTCATACAAGTTGTTTTCTTTATTTGTTTTTTCCATAGAAATTCCTCCAATAAACAATACTTTTATTATATTATAGCTTAACAAGTTACAAATATGAACTTTTTTATCTATAACTTTCGCCAAATATTATAATTAAAATTTATAAAAATCCTTTAAAATTGCATGAAATTTATTGCTTTTCTTATATATTATCCTATTTACTTTCAAATAAACTAGTTTTAGTTTCAAGTAGATTCATGATTGTTTCAAGTACATATAATTTTTTACATATTTGTATATTCATTTTTTTATCTTAATATCCTTTTAAATATTATGCTTTATTGAAATTAATTTATATAATAAGAGGCGGCTGGGTGGGATATGAATTTATTAATTATAGTTCTTTCCTGGACAAAACTCGCATTTCCTACACTTATTGGAACTTGTAACGGTTTGTACAATGACGGTAAGGACTATAATTTCCTATTTGATTCTTTTAGGGTTTGGGGCAAAGCACCATTAAAATCATTCTAGCCCAATTTTGCTAAACAAAAGTTTTGAGAAGTAAGCAAGCCCTGATCTTTAGGGCTTGTTTATTTTTCAAAACGAGTGGGTTTGTTTGGCGAAGTTGGGCATGCTCCAGAGGAATACCCTAAAAGGCCCGCTGCAATAAATAATACTAACTTTAAAAATTGCCTCTTCTATTCTATCTTTTAACTTATTCACTTACCTTTAATACTAATTGATTTATTATAATTTCCAAAATATCATTATAAATTAATATACAGCCTTGCCATCTATTAATGTTAACTATGTCCATGTTGGATTAATTGAAAATGGACAAACTTAGACCTGCTTTATTTAGTCGAAGATAATACTTATAAGTCACTAAAGGCTTTTGTATACGGAACATCTCTAAAAGCTAATGCAGGTGTAGTGTTTGTACATTTTCTATCCTATTTTGTTACAAGTGGAAGTGTGAAGCTAGTTTGTTTTTTAGTGGTTTTCTAAAAAATAGAACAGCTTTTGTCTTCCACCTTTAGGCGCAAGCCGATTATAGATTAAAAAATTCTCACGATGCGTCCTTTGCATGATGAGAATTTTTTAATTTCCAATTCTATATGTTTTAGAAGCAGCGATGAAAATATGTCTGCTTTTATGTTATGCTTTAATTTTTCTTGTAAAAACAAATAAAAAATCTTCCTCTTGTAAATCGTAGTCTTCATTAAAAAGATAATCACTTATTATTAAAGGATTAGCATCAAATGGCACTATAACATTGTCCTCATACTCCATCAAGTATTCATCACTTGTCCACTTTTTAGTAAAGCAGTTATTAGATATGGATAAAGCTATTTCAGTAAGCTGTATAATATGCCTATTTTCCTCTTTAATCTCATCAATTAAACCAAAGTCTTTTAACAACTTTAAGCTCTGATTTTCAATTAAATTGTTTAACTTTTCTATATCAATCCAATATTCAGCATCCTTCTGAATTAAGTAAATCTTTTTCAAATCATCTTCATAGTTACTATAGCCATATCCATTAAAATTTTCTTGAAATATTTCCTTAATAACTTTTAATAAAAATTTCTCATCTTTTAGTTTCCTTGTATATTCTTCACTAATTACTAGAACTTGATTTTTAATCATATTCCCATTGGTTGGTTCTAATAAGCAGTTCAAAAATCCTTCCAACATATTCTTATTCTTATTTCTTAGTTTTTCTAGTATCTGTACTTGTCTCTCTTTATTAGAAAATCTTATTTTTTTAACTAATAATAGATATTCTATATATACTAATGAATAGTAAGACTTTTTCTTTATATTTTTAAAATTAGTAATGTATTCTTTCCTATATCTACAAATAAGTACTTGTTTTATAGTTGGTTCAATTCCTATTTCAGGAAAATACAATGCCCATTCCTTCATTATAGCTTGTATTTCTTTTATTCTATTCATATCCAATTGACAGCCTAAAATATACTTTTTTATATTGTCTAAAAAATTTTCATTCTTACTTTCAAAACTAGTGAAAATATATTCTAAATCATTGAATGCGTTTATAATCTTATTAATTAAAAATCTATTTAAACTATCAGGACAATAGCTTCTTGATACATTTATACATATTATTTCTAGTAACTTATGATCTTCATCTCTATCTGTATTATAAATTTCCAGACTATCTTTTAGACTCAATATTATCATCTCCTAGATACTTGCTTACATCTAATACTTTGAAAGTAATTTTATACTTATAGAGACTTTCTTCCTTCTTACAAACGCAATTATAATCTTCCTCGTTTTTAATTAGGTAAAACATCTGTGCCATAGTTGCTTGTGGTAATTTTGATTCTGTACTTACTAAGGTTCCTATCCTAAAATTTTCTTCAATTTCTTTACTTCCTCTATAACCTGCTGCTATCATTACATCTATGTTCGTAATAGTGTATTTTTCAATC
>JAYFRK010000546.1:0-11594 GCA_034925975.1 Clostridium sp. | reverse complement strand
GGGATGGTGTTTCAACAGTTTAATCTATTCCCTCATTTGAGCATATTAGATAATATAACTTTGGCTCCAATAAAGCTAAACAAATATTCAAAAGAGGAAGCTGAAAAGGTAGCTTTAAGGCTATTAGAGCGTGTTGGACTTAAAGACAAAGCAAATAGCTACCCAAAACAGCTATCAGGTGGTCAAAAGCAAAGAATAGCTATAGCAAGAGCACTTGCAATGTCACCAGATGTAATGTTATTTGACGAACCTACCTCAGCATTAGATCCTGAAATGGTTGGAGAAGTTTTAGAGGTTATGAAGGAACTAGCAAAAGAAGGTATGACAATGGTAGTTGTAACTCATGAGATGGGATTTGCAAAAGAAGTTGGAGATAGAGTATTCTTTATGGATGGTGGAGTAATATTAGAAGAAGGTACACCAGATGAAATATTTAATAATGCTAAAATGGATAGAACAAAAGATTTCTTAAGTAAAGTATTATAATTAGAAAACCCTTGATGAAAAGTTTCATCAAGGGTTTTTATAATATTCTATAGTTTTCTTCAGTCCATCTTTCAAACTAAATCTTGGAATCCAATTAAGTTTATTTTTAGCTTTACTAATATTAAAATATGAATTTTTTATATCTCCTTTTCTAGGTGATGCATACTCTATATTACATTTTAGGTCAATGATATCTATCATATTTTCAGCTAGTTCCTTGACAGAAGTATAAACTCCAGTGCCTATATTAAATCTCTCTTTGCCTCCACTGTTGAGAGCTGCAATATTAGCGTCAACGACATCTTCTACAAAGATGTAGTCTCTTAAGGCACTACCATCTCCAAATATATATAGTGGTTGCTTTTTAAATAAACTATTCATAAATGTGGATATTACGCCACCTTCCCCCTTTGGATCTTGCCTTATTCCGTATACATTTGCATATCTAAGTATGGTGAAGTCTAAATTATTTAAATTACTAAACACTCTTATATATTCTTCAGCAGTATATTTAGAGAATCCGTAATAAGATATGGGTCTTATTTCATGCCTTTCATCTATAGGTAGGTATTGGGGTTGACCATAAACAGCTGCTGAAGAAGAATATACTATTTTTTTAACATTATAGTTAACACAATTATTTATTATATTTATAGTACCACATACATTTACATCAGAATCAAATATAGGATTCATTATAGATTTTTGCACATTTATCTGTGCTGCTAGATGATAGACTATATCAAATTTTTCCTTTTCAAATATTTTTGATATATTAGAATCCAAAATATCATTTATATATAATTGAGCTTTTTTATTTACATTATTTATATTTCCAGTAGATAAATTATCTATTATACATACATTGTGTCCTAGATTTATAAGTTTATCTACTAAATTAGATCCTATAAATCCTGCACCGCCACTAACTAATATCTTCATAAAGCCCTCTCCTTTTTACAGCAAATTAAAATATCTAACTAATGGATTTAGTAATCCGTATTTTCATAATATTATGATAGGTATCATATTGTGAAAATAATAATGAGAGCTTAATTAAAAAGTTATTAACAATTCTTAAATTTTATTAAACATTGTCAAGGCTATATTGAGATTAGGAATAAATAGAACATTTTATGATCTTACTCATATATTAATTATGTGACGTTAATAAAATGTTTTCTTTGAGTAGTTTCAATGAATTATTTATGTATCCTATGTAACTTGATTTTAAATATAATTTACTTTTGGAGAAGTGATATAAAATGACAATGTTATATGATCGGGCAGCAGGACTTGTAAGCGTAATTATCCCTGCCTATAATTATGATCGCTATATAAGTGATACCCTTGAAAGTTTAAAAAGGCAAACCTATTCTAATATAGAGATTATTTTGATAGATGATTGTTCACAGGATAACACAAAAACTATTGTAAATGAATGGCTTACTGAAAATATGGACAAGTTTACGGACTTTGTGTATGTACGGCTGCCAAGAAATCTTGGTTTCGAGTGGGCCGTAAATGTTGGCTTATGTCTATCAAAAGGAGAGTATGTTGTATTTCACGACGCTGATGACATTAGTCATGATGAAAAAATTGAAAAGCAGGTAAAATATCTTCAGGAACATCCTGATACTGCCGCATTAGGCACTGTATTTTCATCTTTTCGGGATGATATATCAAACATTATATCTACCAGCGGCTGGATTAGTTTTGATGCAAATGAAATTGAAAGAAACTATAAGACTGATATTAAGCACTGTGTGTGCTACGGGACACTTATGATCCGTGCCTATATTATCGACGAGGTCATTGGCTTTAATAAAGCAGTTCTATTTTCTAATGATTTCTTTTTTGTGAGTAATATTGTAAATCATGACTTTATCGTTGAGAACTTAAATGAAAACCTGTACTTCTACAGAAACCATGATGAGCAATTTTCACGTAGTCTTTATGAGGGCGATACCGTAACTCATAGCTACAAAGAAAAAAGAAAAAAAAATGAAGGACAAGCAAGTATCGTTGTACCAATAAAAGGTATGTCGGATAAAGTTAAGGAAACCTTAGAGAGTATAGCCTCTCAAACTTACGATAATCTTGAATTAGTTATTATAGATGAGCAGCCTGATATTAATACAGAAGACTTTATTAACAAATGGGCAGAGCCATATAAAAATAATGGTAAATTTAAAGATTTAGTATATTTCCCTCTACCAAGGGAAGTTGGATTTCCTTGGGTTTATAATATAGGGTCTTATCTTTCTAGAGGAGAATTTATAGCATTTCACAATGTGGGAGGTAAAAGCCATCCAAAAAGAATAGAAGAACAAATTGAGTTTTTAAGAAACAATTTCATGTATAGTGTTGTAGGTACAAATTATAATGACAGTGGAAATTATATAAAATTCAAAGATGATATTGAATATTCCTATAGCGTTGATTTTATGCCTTGCATGAATTTTAATACGCTTCTTTTTCGAAGTGATATTATAGATAAAACTGGAGGTATAAATAAACGTATTGATGGTGCAGAAGATTTTGAATTTATTTTTAATCTTTTACACAATGGCTACAGAGTAGAGAATCTATCTGACATCTTATACTATCAGTAGATAAAAAAAGCAGGTGAATAATGATTATGAAGCCAGAAATTAGTGTTATTATGCCAGTATACAATTGTAAGCAGTATATCTTTGAATCCATTAAAAGCATATGTAATCAAACTTTTGAAAACTGGGAGCTTATTATTATTAATGATAATTCCACAGAAAATATTGAAGAAGAAATAAAAAAGATACAGGATGACAGAATTCATTATCATGCTTTTGTAGAACATGAAGGCTTATTTAATTCATTAAAATATGGTTTGCAGCAAGCACATGGAGATTTTATCACATTTCATGATCCAGATGATATTAGTTCTCCTACCAGGTTTGATGAACAGCTCAATTACCTTAAATCCAATGATGATTTAGGGATGGTTTCATGCCTTATCAGATGTTTTACTAATGATACTAGTTATCGTAATGCCTGTACTTTTATAGAGAAAATTCAAAATGCTCATATATCCAAAGAACAGATTGAAAATGCAATTATCAATGGATTTTCTCCAGTTATATTTCCTACAATAATAATGCGTAGAAGTCTATTAAGTGGAGTTGAATTCCATAAAGAAGAAAATGAACTGGAAGACTACCTTCAGATATTTTTATATTTGATTAAACAAGGTAGATTAGAAAAGGTCAACAGCATTCTTTATTATTATAGAAGACATAAAAATTCCTATCATATTCAAAATGAAAAAAATTATTCTGAAACAGTAGAAACTCAGCTAAGTCAAAGCGGAATACAAAATTTTATAAAGTATAGGGAACTATACAAAAATTTAGAAAGTGAGCAGTATATAGTCAGTAGATCAAAAGAAGATAGCCCCTTAAGAATATTGATGCTTATAGATGCCCTAAATATTGGTGGAACAGAGATGTATGTATTAGAGCTTGCAAAATCGCTGAAAAAGTTAGGGGCACATGTAATTATCGGAACCTCTGGGGGTCCACTAACAGAAGTGTTCAAGCATTATGGATTAAAAATTGTAAAAATTCCTTTTACTAGCGACTATATTTCTAATAAAAACATTATGAAGTTAATTAAATTAACAAAGAAAATAATAGATGAAGAAAAAATCAATTTGCTTCACTGCCACCTTTTTGCAAGTATGCGTCTAGGAAATGATATTTATAGAAGCTACAAGATACCATATATAGTCACATTACATGGCTTATTTTATCCTAATGATGTACTATTTATGTCCTGTATCAATGCAACTAAAATTATTGCAGTAAGCGAACCAATTAAAAAACTAATTGAATCAAAATTAGGCTCAAGAATAAGAGGACAAATTGTGGTGATTCCAAATGGAATTGATATGGAGAATTTTCATCCTCAGCATACAGTAAAAGGTTTAAAAAATCAGCTTGGTATACCTGAAAAATCTCAGGTTATAACTTACTGCAGTCGTCTAGGTTGGGGAAAAACCTTAGCTGCCGAAGCTTTTATTTTTGCATGTTTTATTTTAATGACTGAAAATAAAAATCTACATGCTTTTGTTATTGGAGATGGAGCTGATAAAGATTTAATCACACATGAAGTAAACATTCTGAATAAAATATTACAAAGAGATGCAATTCATGTAGTAGGTGCGAAATTTGACGTATTGCCTTATTATCAGAATGCAAATATTGTAGTTGGTACCGCAAGAGTGGCACTTGAGGCCATGAGTTGTGGTAAGCCAGTTATTGCCGTAGGGAATCATGGATATACCGGAATCATTAGTCCTAAACGTATGAACGAGCAATGGAATATGTATTTTGGTGACCATGATTCAATAAAAAAAGCAGATCCCTTAACACTTGCAAAAGATTTAAATAAATTGCTACAAGGCACCAAAGTGTGTAAATTTTTAGGAAGACGAGGTAGAAGCTGGTGTGAAAAAAAATTTGATAGTCGACTTGTAGTAAAAGATATTTCCGATTTATACCAAGAAGTTTTATCTGAAAAAGAAGTAGAAAATACAGATAAAGAAAATATGCCTAATAAGATAGAAACCGATATGCTGACAAAAGAAAGTCCTCTTTTAGAAAAAACCTCTTCCGTAATTAGCAGAATTCCTGATGAGATTGAATTTACTCCAGAAATAAGTGAAGTAGTATTTGGTTACAATAATGCAGTTGTACGATACTGCAATCATTGTAATCATGGTAGGTTTGATATTACCATACCTTTTACTATAATATTGAAAGATAAAAAAGATTCCTGTAAAACACTAATTGTGCCTGAGTTGCTTCATCTTGAGTTAAATGACTATAACTATAATAATTGCATTCACAAACAAGATTGTGAATGTGGAGCAATGGTAAATCCTAAAAATAAATATGGAATAAAAATAGAAAATGAAATAAAAAATAGCCCTATTATTGATGAGCATAACCAGAATATTATATTTGAGATCATTACCAGGATATACGTTGACTTCTGTGATCCAGATATATTTGATCTGGAAACTGGAATTCATGGATCAAGTTCTATTATTAGTAAAGATTATAACTCCGATTATGATGCTAACTCACCTATGAGAAAATATTCTTATAACAGACCTTAATAAAAAATAAGTAAACTATATGAAAAAGTTGACAATGAGCAGTTATTGCACATTGTCAATTTTCAGTTTTATGACATTGACCCCATGGGTATTTGTAAAACCAGTGCTATGTGCCTATATGTTTTCTGCATTACACTCAGTTGTCGCATTAGATACGACAAGACTGCTACTACTTATATGACAACTTTGTTCTCTCTTATATGTTAAAATTGCTATAGGAAGAATACTAATTGAAGAAGAATTAATATTACTAATAGAAAAGAGTGGGTAGGATAGGTTTTGTATGGAAAATTTTACACCCCTGGGGTTAATGAGTTTGTCCCATGGCATAAAACCTAATTTAAATTGATATCTATATATTAATATCAATTATTTTAGGGGATAGTATGAGAGAATATAATAGAAGAAATTATGTTATGGGAAGATTAAACTTAAACTATGATAGAAAGGCAGCAAAGGAATATGCTGAGAGATATGCATTAAATCCAAATATAAATAACTATCCATACTTTGAAACGGACGATTGTGCAAATTTTGTATCTCAAGTATTAAAAGCTGGAGGAATAGATGAGACTGGCTATCCTAGATGGGATAAACTTGAATCATGGTTTTGTAATACTATAAATACTAAAGATTTAACTAATATAGCTATAACTTGGAGAGCAGCAAGATATTTTAGAAGGCATTGGGGAAATGAAGATGGATTAGGCAGAAATAGAGCTACAGAATATATAATTTTAACTGTACAGCAAGCTTTGGATAATTTCAAAAAGTTATATCCCCTATTGTATGAAGGAGATGTAATCCAGCATGGAGACCCTAATCAAAATAATTATCCTTACCATACTCAAGTAATACATGGAAAAGGATATAACTTTCAAGTTAGCAGATATGACTTGTTTATGGCTCAACATACTGAAAATAGATTATATGTTTCATTATACGACTACTTAAATAGGTTTGATAATAAGTCACTGAGATTTGTATACATTTATAGAATAAAAATTGATTAATTTAAATGGTCCATAGTTACAAACAGCCCCTTACTGCTATTATAGCCTTGCTAAAAGGCTGACATTTTGTAAGGTATAATTATTATAAAATATAATTGTTTTAGGAACTATTACAATGGTTTATAATTAGATAAAGTGAAATTTAGAAGTGATATTTATACAATAAATATCCATTTAGAAAGGATAGGCTTATGAAAGGTAAAAGTACGATTAAGATTTCAGTAAGGAATCTAGTAGAATTTGTATTAAGGTCTGGAGATTTAATTTCTACTTTTACAGGAAGTTCAAGAAATACAGATGCCATAAAAGCACATCAAAAAATCCAAAAATCTTCCCCAAAGGAATATAAACCGGAAGTAACCCTTTCCTATGTTTTTGAAAGTGAAGATATATTAATGGAAATAAGCGGACGAGCGGATGGAATAATTGAAGAAGATGAAAAGGTTACTATAGATGAAATAAAGACCACAACAAGGCCTTTAGAATTTATTGAAGAGGAATACAATGAACTGCATTGGGCACAAGCTAAGTGTTATGCCTTTATCTATGCAAAGGAAAATAATTTACAAGACATATTTGTTCAGCTTACATATTATCAAATGGACACGAAGGAAATAAAAAGATTTATTAAATCATTTGCTTTTAATGATTTAGAAAGTTTTTTTCTGGATTTAGTCAATAAGTATATAGATTGGGCTAAAGTTCTAAATAGTTGGGAAGAGTGCAGAAATACATCTATTAAGGAACTAAGCTTTCCATTTTCCACATATAGAGAAGGACAAAGAAAATTAGCTGTATCTGTTTATAAAACTATAGCTGAAGGGAAAAAAATATTTGTGCAGGCCCCTACAGGAATAGGTAAAACGGCTGCAACTATTTTTCCAAGTCTAAAAGCTATGGGGGAAGGACATACATCCAAAGTATTTTATTTGACAGCAAAAACTATAACAAGAACGGCAGCAGAAAAAGCCTTAGGAGGTATGAGAAATGGTGGCCTGAAAATTAAGAGCCTTACTATTACAGCTAAGGATAAGATATGCTTTAAACCAGAAGATGGATGTGACCCGGAAAAGTGTGAATTTGCTAAAGGACATTTTGATAGAATTAATGATGCTATTAGAAATATATATAATGATGATGAAAATTTTTCAAGAGAAACTATTGAAAAGTACGCTTTAAAGCATAAGGTTTGTCCCTTTGAATTTTCTTTAGAGCTAGCTAATTTTGCTGATTGCATAATTTGTGATTACAATTATGTCTTTGATCCTAGGGTATACTTAAAAAGATTTTTTCTAGAAGGAAGTACAGATTTTACATTTTTAATTGATGAGGCTCATAATTTAGTTGATAGAGCTAGAGAAATGTTTTCGGCAGAAATGAATAAAAGAGAATTTTTAGAGCTGAAAAAGCTTAGTAAAGAATACTCAAAGGATATTTCAAAAATTCTCAATAAAATTAATTCTCACATGATAGATTTAAGAAAGTTAAGTGAAGAAAATGATAACCAGTATATAGATATGGAATCACCAAAAGAGATAATACCAATGTTAAGGGAATTTATATTTGATGCTGAAAAATGGATTCTAGAAAATAAGGATAAGAGTGTCAAGTTTAAAGAATACTTATTAGAGTTATATTTTAAATCACTAGCATTTATAAGAACTTTTGAAGAGTATGATGAAAGATATGTAACCTATATAGAAAAAATAAATGATGATGTTAAACTAAAAATGTTTTGTCTTGATCCATCTTATTTGCTTGGAGAGGCAATGAAACGCGGAAAAGCTACTATATTGTTTTCAGCAACGCTTTTACCTATGGATTATTTTATAGAAATTTTAGGGGGAGATAAAGAATCCTACAAACTAAAACTAAATTCTCCTTTTGATAGAAAAAATTTATGTGTAATTATAGATTCTAGAGTTCAAACCACATATAAAAAAAGAGAATTTACGTATTATAAGATAGTTGAAGATATAGAAGCTGTAGTAAATGGGAAAAAGGGTAATTATCTAGTGTTTTTTCCATCATACAGATACATGAATGAAGTATACACAAGATTTTGTGAGAAGAACCCGGATATAAAGACAATACTCCAAGAAGCATATATGAATGAAGAAGAAAGAGAAGAGTTTTTAAATAAATTTTCTTCTGATAATGAAGAGGAATTAGTTGGTTTTGCAGTGATGGGTGGACTTTTCTCAGAGGGAATTGATTTAACAGGAGATAAATTAATAGGAACTATAATTATTGGAGTAGCTCTGCCTCAAGTTTGTTTAGAAAGGAATATCATAAATGATTATTTTCTTCATAACAATAATCATGGATTTGAGTATGCATATATGTATCCAGGTATGAATAAAGTTATGCAAGCAGCTGGGAGAGTTATACGTACAGAAAAAGATAAGGGAATAATTCTTTTAATTGATGAAAGATTTGTATATCCAAGTTACTATAAGTTGTTTCCAAAGGAATGGCACTCATCAATAGTCATTAAAAACTCTAAAGATATAGAAAAGAATATAAAGGAGTTTTGGAGGGAAAGCCAGCAATAATCTACAAATACATTGTCGAATTGTACAACTTAAAAAAGATATATAAATAATAAAGTCAAAATATATTGACAAGCGAACATATGTTCTATATAATCAAAATATACAGATTTAAAGGTATATTATGGTTATGGGGGTACGTTTATGCAAAACGATGCTAATTTATTTGTAAGAGTTAACTATTCAATAGAGGGCAAAAGTTCTAAAGGGCAATGTACAGGTGCACATATAACAAGGTTAAATTCAAATGGCAAAGATAAGTATTTAATTGGCGGCGGATATTTTAATAAAAATGGGGGTTCTCTTGTATTTAAGGCGAAAGATCTGAAAGAAGCAAATGCAATTGCAAAGAATAATATGTTTGTAAAGAATAAATTATATAGTTATGAATTAATTATATTAGACAATAAAATTAGAATTGCATAGTTAAAACAGTATAAGCAATATAGAAAATATAATTCTAATGAGCATTTGTTTTTTTGATATAATATATAGTGAAATAAAATGAAAGAAGGTTAAAAAATGAGGGCTGAAATATTAGCAGTTGGCACAGAGATCTTATTAGGAAATATAGTTAATACAAATGCTCAATATATAGCAAATCGTTTAGCTCAATTAGGAATAGAAGTTTATCATCAATCTGTGGTTGGAGACAATGAAGAAAGATTAAGACAAGCGTATGATTTAGCATTTGAAAGAGCTGAATTGGTAATAACAACAGGAGGACTTGGACCTACTAAGGATGATTTAACAAAAGAAGTAGCTTTTGATTATTTTGGAAAAAGACCAATACTTCATGAAGGAGTATTAAAAGATATAGAAGGTTTCTTCGAAAAACTACATATGGCTATGGGAGAAAATAATAAAAAACAAGCTTATTTTCCAAAAGATGCTATTATAATGCCTAATAATAATGGAACAGCTCCAGGTTGCATAATTGAAGAAAATAATAAAATATTAGCTGTTTTACCAGGACCACCAAGAGAAATGAAGGCTATGTTTGAAGAAAGCTTAGTTCCATACTTAATGAAGTTTCAAGATGGAGTATTACATTCAAAAACACTTAGAATTATTGGAATGGGAGAAAGTAAGGTAGCTGAAGTAATAGAAGATATTATAGATGGATCTAAAAATCCAACTGTAGCTCCTTATGCTAAAGATGGAGAGGTTACTCTAAGAATTACTGCTAAGGCTAAAAATGATGAGGAAGCTAATAAATTAATATTGCCTGTAGAAGGAGAAATTAGAAGCAGACTTGGAATGGCAGTTTATGGTGAAGGAGAAATCTCAATAGAAGATGTAATAGGAAAAATGTTAGTAGATAACAAATTAACCATAGCTACGGCAGAATCGTGTACAGGAGGGCTTCTAGCGGGAACAATAATAAATTATCCAGGTATTTCTGAGGTGTTTAAAGAAGGGGTAATAACTTATACAAATGAATCAAAAATGAAGAGGCTAAAGGTTAAAAAAGATATTCTTGATAAGTTCGGTGCGGTAAGCAGCCAAACAGCAGCAGAAATGGCGGAAGGAATTGCTAAGATGGCTGGAACAGATATTGGAATATCAACTACAGGTATTGCAGGACCTGGCGGTGGCAGTGAAGAAAAACCTGTAGGACTTGTATATGTAGGTCTTTATTTAAAGGGAGAGGTAAAGACTAAAGAGTTTAACTTAGTTGGAGATAGGCAAAGAATAAGAGTTGCTACGGTAAATAGAACATTAGAATGGCTAAGAAGAGAGCTACTAAAAGGAATCTTAAAATAGTAGAATAAGATAGTATATAAATAAATTTTCAAGTTTTGTTATAAACTAGATTGTTTATAATATAAGTTCTTAGATTTATGATATAATATTGTAACAAGAATAAAATTAGAAAAGATATCATAAAAATAACCAATTATAGTAGTTTGAAATTAAAAGGGGAAGCATATTATGAACATAGTTATAACTACAGATTCAAGCTGTGATTTACCTTTAGAGTATATCGAGAAAAATAGTATTCCAGTAATAGGGCTTATTTGTCATATAGAAGGTAAAGATTACGTAGATGATCTAGGGAAAACCTTAACTTATGAGCAGTTTTACAGCGGTATTAGACGAGGAGCTATGCCAACTACTTCTCAAATAAATGTGTATAGATTTGAAGAATTATTTAAGAAGTATGTAAAAGAAAATAAGGCCATAATTCACTTGTCTATGTCTTCTAAGATAAGCGGATGTTTTAGCAGCGCAAATATAGCTAAACAATTAGTAGAAGAAGAATTTAAGGATGCAGATATAACAATAATTGATACTAAAAGTGCCTGTATAGGAGAAGGGATTATCGTATATAGCGCAATGGAAATGATAAAAAATGGAGCATTAAAAGAAGAAATAGTA
>JAYFRK010000506.1:0-1637 GCA_034925975.1 Clostridium sp. | reverse complement strand
CACTTTTATCAATACGGGAAGGAATTGGTTCATCACTTTCTTCTCCTTCCACTGCTTCATCTTTTACTTCAATTGTTGAAAAAGCCTTTATACGGTATAATTTATCAAATTCAGGTATAAACCCTTTATCTGTCTGCCAATTACTTTCTTTTGTATTGTATGTCTGTGCACCATCCACTGGATTCAAATTTGGATAAATATAATCCTTATCAGCTAATACTATCCCATTAAACCCAATACTATTTTCTGGTTCAGTAAAATACTCTACTTTTGATTTAGGCTTTGCTATACCATCTGCACTAACTCCTAGAAATCTAATCAATCCACTATTATTTGTCTGAACAATAGGCCTTAAATTTATTGTAGGTTTTACTAGATCATCAATAACTATACTTCCTTGTTCTTCATATTCTATTTTTACATAAGGTCTTTGACTTTCATCAGTATATTCGTTAGACCTAAAAACCTCACATTGAGCTTTTTCATCAGAATACCTTAATACAACTCCATAATTAGGAGTACCATTATACCATTCATTTACAAGATTTTTTATATTCCATGTTAAAAATCCAATTCCACCTGCCATATCTCTAGCTGTTTCATAACTTGTTTCTAACGGCTGATTCTTCCATGTAAGGTTAGCTATGTTGTAATTTTTATTTACTCTATGCAGCTCAACACTTCTGACCAAACTACTAAAATTAGTATATCTATACATATTTAGAGATGCATATGTAACAACAGAATCTTCTGATAATTTCGGCAAATTGAATCTTACATATGTTCTAGTTTTTCCTAAGTATGTTCCTCTTTCCTTTAAGTTACCTGATGCCTTCCCATCATCATATCCTATGTAGGAGTATGGGTTATCAGTAATAGTATCAGGGTGATTATCTTCAACACAATTATCAAATAATGCACTGTCATGTACCCATACAGTAGTAGGATCTATTTTTACAGGGTATGCCCTATCTTTGGCCTTTAGCCAGTCTTCATCTGCAGTAATTTTAATTCTATCATTTCCAAATAACTTTTTATCTAAAGTTACCTTTATATTAGTAGAGCTTTTACCATTGGCATCTATCATTTTTGGAGCACTTATTCTCCATACTGGCTCTTTATATTTTTTATCATAGGCAAAAATTGCTCCTCCTTCTTCCTTTAATGTGAGCCCTGAGGATTTTATTTCAAAATAAAATTCGTTTTTCTCTACAATATGATTTAATATTATATCTTCCTTTACCCTTGAATTAAGAACTGTATATTGATAATCAATACCTTCTAATACATCACTATAGAGTATTTTATTGTCTAAAGCTGAGCTTTTTGAAAAATCTCCTTCCACTGGGAGCATTTCAATATAAGTATTATCCTTTTCTACTTTAATTGGATTATTTTTTTCTACTTTTGAAGGAAAGCTTACCTTTAAATCATTTGCCTTATTTTTATATACAATTCCCTTTTTCTCTTTATTTTCTATTAAGGTATTGTCTATTTCCTCCAATTCTCCCTTAGAATTTTTAAAATGAATATTTTCAGTAAATACATAGGTTGAATATTTCCCATTTCCCTCTTTGAATGTCTTACTGTTTAATGTTCTTCTTTCTTTTGTTTCCTGTTTTTTATTAAACTTCTCT
>JAYFRK010000535.1:0-7197 GCA_034925975.1 Clostridium sp. | reverse complement strand
ATGGCAGTATCACGGAGCAAGAAGCTCTGAGGCATCCTAATAAAAACATAATAACTAGGGCTTTAGGGACTAAAGAGAGTGTTGAAATTGATGTTTTTGAAGTAAAACTAGATTCTGTTACTAAATTTATTCTTTGCACGGATGGATTAACAAATGAAGTTAGTAAAGAAGAAATGTATGATATAATAATACAGAATAATAATGAGGATTCTTGTAGATTACTTGTAGAATTGTGTAAAAATAAAGGCGGAAGAGATAACATTTCAGTGATTGTGTTTGAAGGAGAGTGCAAATATGACAGGAACTATTCTAGGAAATAGGTATGAGTTATTAGAAAAAATTGGCGAAGGTGGAATGGCTGAAGTATATAAAGCTAAATGTCATCTATTAAATAGGTACGTTGCAGTAAAAATATTAAAAGATCAGTATTCAGATAATATTGATTTCGTTAATAAGTTCAAACAAGAGGCATCCTCTGCTGCAAGTTTATCTCATAATAATATTGTAAGTATTTATGATATTGGCTCGGAAAACAATATAAATTATATAGTAATGGAATATATTGATGGAAAAACTTTAAAACAGATAATTAATGAGCAAAAAATATTAAAATGGAATGACGCTGTAATACTTGCTATACAAATTGCTAAAGCTTTAGAGTGTGCACATAATAATAATATTGTTCATAGAGACGTAAAACCCCATAATATAATGGTCACAAGAGATGGAGCTGTTAAAGTTACAGATTTTGGAATAGCTAAGGCTACATCATCAGTAACTATCACTAATTCTGATAGGATATTGGGTTCTGCACATTATTTTTCACCAGAACAAGCTAAAGGAAATTTTGTTGACTGTAAGACAGATATTTACTCTCTTGGTATAGTCTTATATGAAATGGTAACAGGAAAGGTTCCTTATGATGGAGAAAGTCCTGTTTCTGTAGCTCTTAAACATATACAGGAACAAGTAACTCCACCGATAGAAGTTAATCCTAATATTCCTGAAAGCTTAAATAAGATAATACTTAAAGCAATAGAAAAAGAACAGTTTAAAAGATACCAAAATGCTCATGATATACTTATAGACTTACAAAAAATAAAACAAAATCCTGATATAGATATAATTATGGAAAATAACGAAAATGAATACACAAAGGTTATGAAACCTATAACTGATTTTGATCATGAGGAGAAGGATTCTGATGATTTAGAGGAAGATTTTGATGATACATATGGAGAAGGAAAGAAGAAGTTTGGTAAAAATAAGAAACTGATGATAGGAAGTCTAATAGCTGTTGCAGTTATTCTAATAGGACTTTTAGCTGCATACGTTGTTTTAAATAAACAATTAGGAGGAAATACTAAGCTTACAGGTAAAGCTATAGTCCCAAATATAATAGGATTAAGTAAAGAGGAAGCTCAAAAGTTGGTGGAAGACCAAGGGTTAAAATTTGTTACTACAACTGAAAGTAGTGACAAGCCTGCTGGAGTAGTTATAAAATGCTATCCTTACCCTGGTACTGAAATAGATAGAAGTGAAAAAGATGAAGTAAGGGCCATAATAAGTTCAGGACCTAAAGTTTCAGCAGTACCAAGCTTGATAGACATTGACCTTGAGGCAGCAAAAGAATATTTAAAAGTATATAATTTAAAATTAGGAACTGTAACATATGCATTTAATGATACCGTTGATAAGGGTAAGGTATGTGATCAATCACCTAAGCCAGAATCTCCTATAGGAGACAATACCACTGTGGATTTAGTAGTAAGTAATGGACCAAATGGAAAGTTAACTAAAGTACCTAATGTAGTTAATAAAAATTTAGATGAAGCACAAGAACTTTTAATAACAGCAAAATTAAAAGTTGGAACTTTAACAAAAATTAAAACTGATAACGAATCATTGGATGGAATAGTTACAATTCAAAGTATTGAACCAAATAAACAAGTTAAAGAAAATACAGAGGTTAATCTTAGTTATTACTCTTATGGAAACAAATCTATGGTTATAGTACCAAACTTTGTTAATAAGACTGTAAGAGAAGCTAAGAATATTGCACGTAAGTATCATTTAGTAATAAATATTAATGGAAGAGATGATTTTATTATAACTTCACAAGATAAGGCTGCAGGAAGAGAAGTTGAAGAAGGTACAATCATAAATCTAAAAAGTGAACCAAATCCATAGACAACTTAAGGAGGAAAAATGGAAGGAACAATTATAAAAGGCATTGGTGGATTTTATTATATTAAAACTGAAGATTGTATAATTGAGGCTAAAGCAAGAGGTAAATTTAGGAATAAAGGGTTAACACCTATGGTGGGAGATAAAGTAATAATCACCATAAAAGATAACCAAGGAGCCATTGAGGAAATATGTAATAGAAAAAATGAACTTATAAGGCCTGCTGTAGCTAATATATCACAGTCATTTGTAGTTTTTGCCTTGAAAAACCCTGATATAAATCTAGATCTTCTAAATAAATTTTTGTTACAGTGCGAAATAAAGCAAATAAAATCGATAGTGTGTTTTAATAAAATAGATTTAATGGATGATTTTACAGATCATGATGCAGTAAAGATGGTAGAAAGTGCAGGATACGAATATGTTTTCTTAAATGCTAAAACAGGTAGTGGGTTAGAACAAATTAGAAATAAATTAAAGGATAATGTAACTGTATTCTGTGGCCCATCTGGAGTAGGTAAATCAACTATATTAAACAAAATAGTTGGAGAAGAGTTAATGGAAACGGGGAGTATTAGCGACAGATTAAAAAGGGGAAAACATACTACTCGGCATAGTGAGTTAGTGGAAATCTCTGGAGGGTTCTTGGTTGACACTCCAGGATTTTCTACTCTTGATCTAAACTTCGATAGTAAAGAAGAAATTCAAGACTATTTTCCGGAATTTAGACCATATAAAGATAATTGCAAGTTTAATAGCTGCATACATTATAAGGAGCCGGGATGCAAAGTAAAAGATGCATTAAATGAAGGTAAAATTAACACTAAAAGATATGAATTTTATATAAAAACAATAGAAGAAACTAACAGAGGAGGAAAAAGTAAATGGTAAAGTTATCACCGTCTATCTTATCAGCTGACTTTAAAAAATTAGGAGAAGATATATTAAACTTAGAAAAATATGGAGCAGACCTAGTCCACATAGATGTAATGGATGGAATGTTTGTACCTAATATATCATTTGGAATACCTATTATGAAAAGCATAAGACCAATTACAAAAATGCCTTTTGATGTTCACTTAATGATTGAAGAACCTTCCAGGTATATAGAGGATTTTGTTAAAGCAGGTGCAGATATTATAACAATACACTATGAAGCTGATAGACACTTAGATAGAACTATAAATTACATAAAAGAATTTGGTGTTAAAGCTGGAATAGCTATAAATCCTGCTACACCAGTATCATCTATAAAACATTTAATAAGTGAAGTTGATATGGCTTTAATTATGTCTGTAAATCCAGGATTCGGTGGCCAAAAATACATAAAATATTGTTCGGATAAAATTAGAGAAGTTAAAGAATTATCTAAAGATGTTAATAATGGACTTTTAATTGAGGTAGATGGCGGTATCGGAGTGGATAATGTAAGTGAAGTAGTTAATGCTGGTGCAAATGTAATTGTTGCAGGATCAGCAGTATTTAAAAATGGACAGATTGAAAAAAATATTCAAAGCTTAAAAGAAGGTTTTTAAAATGAAAACTATAATAGTATCCGGTGGAACACCGCCTACTTATGAGTTACTTAAAGAAGAAGTTAATAATAATTCTTATTTAATATGTGCAGATAGCGGAGCTAATTGTTTATATGAATACAATATAGTTCCAGATCTAATTGTTGGAGATTTGGATTCTATTAATAGAGAGGTTTTAGAATATTTCAAAGATAAACATGTTAAAATAGCAGAATATCCTCCTGAAAAAGATTATACAGATACAGAAATTGCTATTGATATTGCAATTAAGTCTGGAGCTAAAGAAATAGTCTTATTAGGTAGTACAGGAAGTAGAATTGATCATATGCTTGGCAACTTAGGGTTATTATTAAGATGCTTAAGACAAGGAGTATCGGCTATTATAAGAGATGAATACAATACAATAATGATATGTGACAAATCATTAACAATCAAAGGAGTTAAAGGACAAACTTTTTCTTTGCAAGCATATTATAATAATTTATACAATTTAACTATAACAGGAGCAAAGTATCCCTTAAGAGATTTTTACTTAGAAGTTGGAGATCCTATAACTATATCAAATGAATTTTTGGATAATGAAGTTACAATAACTTTCAGTAAAGGTATTGTATTAATAATATATCCTTATGAAAAAAAAGACATGTAGAATACATGTCTTTTTTTTATAACTAAAGTTTTATTGCATTGTAACAAAATGAAAAAATAATCATATACTAAAAATAGGATGACATATTACTGTATAATAGCCATTAATTAAGGAGGTTATTATGAAAATTATAGCTATTAAAGTACCTAAAATTATATCAAAAATAATAAGAATATTTAAAAAAAGTTAAAAATAAAAAATGCAATTGTTTATCAATTGCATTTTTTATGTAATTTTGCTAATTATATAGCACGTTGTACTTTTCCAGAACGTAGGCATCTTGTACATACGTTTATTGTTTTAGGTGTACCGCTAACGATAGCTTTTACACTTTTTATATTTGGAGCCCATCTTCTCTTTGATTGACGGTGAGAGTGGCTGTATTGAACGCCTGATATAACGCCTTTTCCACATACTTCACATTGCTTTGACATAAATAACACCTCCTAAAATGAAGATAATAATTCCATACAATAGAACGTCTTATATTGTAGCATATATAATATATTCTTGGCAAGTAAAATATAATGCTTACAGTAAGAATAAGTATTTATATCATTTATTTTCTTGATTATATTATATATATATTATAAAATAAGTATTATGTATGAGGATTAAGGAGGAATTTATATATGCTTGGAATAACCAATGAACATGGTGGTATAAATTATTCTGATGATGTTTTAGCAAATATAATTGGAATTTCAACTATGGAATGCTATGGTGTAGTTGGGATGGCGTCAAAGAATGCTAAAGACGGACTTTGGGAATTAATAAGAGGAGAAAGCTTAAGCAAAGGTGTTAAAATTCATAATAGGAATAATAAACTTTGCATTGAATTATATATAATTGTACAGTATGGAACAAAAATTTCTGTTATAGCTAATAACATAATACAAAAGGTAAAATACAATGTTGAAAATTATACAGGATTAAACGTTTCCTGCATAACTGTAAATGTTCAAGGTGTAAGAGTCTAAGGAGGTACGTGAATTGGAACGCTTTAAGATAGATGGACATGATTTACGAAATATGGTAATTAATGCTGCAAATACTCTTCAAGAGAATAAGGACTTTGTTAACTCATTGAATGTCTTTCCAGTTCCAGATGGAGATACTGGAACTAACATGTCAATGACTTTTAAAAGTGCAGTGTCAGAAATAGAAAATTTAGAAAGTAAATCTATTTCAGAAGTTGCCAAGCGCATATCTAAAGGTGCTTTAATGGGAGCTAGAGGAAATTCAGGTGTTATTCTTTCCCAAATCTTTAGAGGAATTGCAAAAGGATTAGAAGATAAAGATGAGGTAGACGCAGCTACACTTGCTAATAGCCTGAAAGAAGGTTCAAATTTTGCATATAAGGCAGTTATGAGACCAACTGAAGGTACAATATTAACAATAATAAGAGCGGCAGGAGAAAGTGCAGTAAATGCAAAGGAAAGCGATATAGTTAAGTTATTAAAAAAAGTATGTGATTATACCCAAGTAATTCTTGACAAAACTCCTGATATGCTTCCAGCTTTAAAAGAAGCTAAAGTAGTAGATGCAGGCGGTATGGGCCTTTTAATTATTTTAAAGGGTATGTATAGCGCTTTAAAGGACAATATTGAGGCGAAAGTTGAAGAAGAAAAGCAAAGTTATGTGAAACAGAATACTACTCCACAATCCAATATAAATGCTAAGGATATTAAGTATGGATATTGTACAGAGTTTTTTGTAATGACTGAAAATGCTTCAGATAAATCTCAAGAGCTTAAGAAAATTTTGGAGCCAGTAGGCGATTCAATGGTTGTGGTAGGACTAGACGATATAATTAAAATTCACATTCATACTAATGATCCAGGTTGGGTTTTATCACAAGCTCTGAAGTTAGGAGAATTATCAAAAATAAAGATTGACAATATGAGGGAACAACATAGACAAATTCTTGAGTTAGAGTATGCACCAACTGAACTTGAATCAGATGCAAACAATAATGGTGAAGCTGAAGAGGAGAGAGATTATTCATTTATTTCTGTTACAATGGGTGAGGGACTTAAACATATTTTCCAAGACCTTGGAGTAGACTCAGTAATTGAAGGCGGCCAAACTATGAATCCTAGCACTCAAGATATTTTAGAACGTATAAATAAAATTAATGCTAAAAATATTTTTGTTTTGCCAAATAATAAAAATATAATTATGGCAGCTGAACAGGCTGCTGAGCTATCAGAAAAAAATGTTATAGTTTTACCAACTAAGACAATTCCTCAGGGAATAACAGCTGTTACAATGTTTAATTCAGATAGTACACTAGAAGAAAACATTGAACAAATGAAAGAGGCAATAGCAAATGTTAGTACTGGTTCTGTAACTTATGCAGTAAGAGATACTGAAATGGAAGGCAAAACTATAAAAGAAGGAAATATTTTAGGATTAATAGAAGGAAAAATAAATGAAGTTGGAAAAGATATTTATGAAGTATGTACTAATATAATATCTAACATGGTTAATGAGGAAAGTGAACTTATCACAATTTTTTATGGAAAAGATTGTGATGAGGATAAAGTTAATGAATTTGTAAGTAAACTTGAAGAAATATATCCTGACATAGACATTCAGAGTTATAGTGGAGAACAACCATTATATTATTTCATTGTGTCTGTTGAATAAAAAAGCCTAAGGGCTTTTTTTATTACACTAATATTATGAGGTATGATATCATGAATATTTATAATGAAGTAAGTACTATAAAAGGTATAGGACCCAAAACTGCAAAAATGCTAAATAAATGTGGAATAAATAGTATATTAGATTTAATAGTATACTTTCCTAGAGAATATGAAG
>JAYFRK010000549.1:0-2675 GCA_034925975.1 Clostridium sp. | reverse complement strand
ATGTTTATATCTTCTATATCGCATCTTCTTAAAGTATCTACCACTTGATTTACCATTTCTTTACCACAAACTTTATGTAAAACTTTAGGTAGTTTAGATTTCATTCTTTTGCCTTTTCCTGCCGCAAGTATTACAGCACTTTGATACAATTCCAACACCTCTTTGCATGGTATAAAATATCATATTAAAACGTATCTGTTACACTTTAATATTCACACCTATTATATTATATTTTATATATATGAATTTTTCAACCTTATAATACTCTTTAATATCTTTTAATATATGATATTATGAGAAGTAGTTTCAAAAAATACAAAAAAAAGTAACAAAAAGGAGTTATCCTCCTTTTTATTACTCAATTTCTATTGCTATTTCTTCACCGTTTTCACCATTTGTATCGTTATTTTTTACTATTTCATACTCATCTAGAATAGCTTTTTGTATCTTTTGTCTTGTATCAGTATTAATCGGATGAGCTATATCTTTAAATTCTCCAGTAGGAGTCTTTCTACTAGGCATAGCTATGAAAAGACCATTTTGGCCTTCAATAACTTTTATATCATGAACTACAAATTCATTATCAAAAGTTACTGATACAATCGCTTTCATTTTTCCTTCCGCGGAAATTTTTCTTATCCTAACATCAGTAATTTGCATTGAAATCCACCTCCAAAGATGCTTTACATATACTATTCTCCATAACTTATCTTTTTCCTTCTAAAAAAGAAATAAATTTTTAGAAAATTTTATTTTTTATGAATTTTATCTGGATATAGTACAGGATTTTCATCTTCATCAATTCCACTAAACTTTATAATTGATACATAATCCTGTACTAATTTTTTATCAGTGTTAATGTTATCTATTAATACACCTATTCCTGTAAGTTCACTTTCAAATTCCTTTAATAAGTTTATTATACCTAAAGCTGTACCTCCAGCTTTCATAAAGTCATCTATAAATACACATTTACTTCCTCTATGTATAGATTTCTTAGAAAGAGACATAGTTTGAATTCTTTTACTAGAACCTGAGACATAGTTAATTGAAACAGTTGGTCCCTCTGTAACCTTATTGTCTCTTCTTACTATTACAAGATTAACACCTAACATCTTAGCAACTTCATATGCTAGTGGTATACCCTTTGTTTCTATTGTAACTACATAGTCTATTCCTAATCCTATAAATTGAGATGCCAATATAACAGCTGCTTTTTGAACTATTTGAGGATTATACATTATATCGCTAATATACATGAATTCTCCTGGTACTATTCTTTGCTTATCTTGTAAAATTATACATAGTTCTTCCGCAAATTTATTTGTTGTCTCATCAGAGATTCCGCAAATATATTTTATTCCACCCGCAGCCCCTGAAATAGTCTCTATATTACCCATAGATAGTCTGTGTAGAGTTTCTCTAACTACTACGATGTCTTCACTAATTGTAGACTTAGCCGCATTAAACATTTCAGTGAATCTATTTAAATTAATTACCTTATTAGGGTTTTCTATTAAAATTTTCGTTATAGCTGTAATTCTTTGATTTCTATTAAACTTTTGCATGTTTCTCTCCTAATATAAAAATTTTACGACTTTTAAATATAATAATTCTTTTATTATTCATTATTTTAGTCCAATTATTTCATATTATCAACAACAATTTTCAGTATTATAACTTTTAATTAATATTTTATACTAAAATTTATTTTATTATTTATAATTAATGTATTGATTTTATGAAAAGTTGTATATAATGGTTAAATGGGGTTATTTTTTATCAATCTTTAAGGAGTTGATTAATTTGTCATTTAATTTTTTAAAAGATACTAACAAAAAAATACACTTTATAGGTATAGGCGGTATAAGCATGAGCGGCCTGGCTGAAATACTTTTAAATAATGGATATAAAGTATCTGGCTCTGACAGAGATGAGTCAGAATTAACCTATAACCTAAGAAAAAAAGGTGCTGAGATATACATAGGACATAGCAGTGATAACATTAATAACGTTAACCTAGTGGTTTATACTGCTGCTATTCCTGAAGATAATCCTGAACTTGTAAGAGCTAAAGAATTAAATATTCCTATCATGGATAGAGCTGAATTCCTTGGTCATGTAATGAATGGTCATAAATATAATATAGCCATTTCAGGAACTCACGGTAAAACAACAACTACTTCTATGGTTTCCCACATAGCATTGAGTGCTGATCTAGATCCTACTATTCTAGTTGGTGGTAACTTAGATGCAATAAACGGAAATGTGCGTGTAGGAAATAGTGAATACTTTATTACAGAAGCATGTGAATATAAAGCATCTTTCTTAAAATTCTATCCTTATATAGGTATTATTCTAAATATAGAAGCTGATCATTTAGACTTTTACAAAGATATAGAAGATATCCAAAATACTTTTATAAAATTTGCTAAGCTAATACCTAAAGATGGATTTTTAGTAGTTAATGCTGATGATAAGAGATGTCTATCAGTCGCAGAAAAGGTTAATTGCAATATAATTACTTTTGGAATTAACAATGGCCATATAAGAGCCAAAAACATTGTTTATAATAATGGATGTCCAACTTTCGATGTATATAATAAGGAAGATAAGCTATTCACTTTAACACTAAATGTTCCTGGAGATCATAATATTCTTAACTCTTTAGCAAG
>JAYFRK010000568.1:0-3143 GCA_034925975.1 Clostridium sp. | reverse complement strand
ACGCAATTGATGGAGTCTCTAAAAGTCTTCTATCAAGATATTCCAAGTGGAATCCATCTAAATTTTCGTCTTCACCTGGTACTAGTTTATTTACAAACTTAACAAGTAATGGTATAAATGGAGCTTGTATTACAACATTACTTATATTAAATAATGTATGAGCGTTAGCAATCTGTCTTTGAATGTCTCCTCCAAACATAGGTACAATATATAGAACTAAATTAAATGCAAGCATAAACATTAGTGTACCCATAGAATTAAATGTAAGGTGTATTAATGAAGCACGTTTAGCATTTTTATTAGTTCCAATACTTGCAAGTAAAGCAGTGACACAAGTACCTATGTTGTCACCAAAAAGTATTGGAAGTGCTACATTAAGTGTAATTGAGTTGTTAGCGGCAAGAGCCATTAGAATACCAATAGTGGCACTACTACTTTGAACTGTAGCAGTCATGCCTAGACCTACCAGTATACCTAGTACTGGGTGTTTTCCTAAAGTGAGTATAAGAGTTCTAAATTCTGGCATATCTCTTAATGGTGTCATGGCACCTTCCATCATAGACATACCCACAAATAGAATACCGAATCCAAGAACGATATCGCCTATATCTCTTGTTCTTTTTTTACTACAAAATAATACCATAGCTGCTCCTATACCAAGTACTAAAGGAGCTACGTCAGATAATTTAAAGGCTATGAGCTGAGCAGTCATAGTAGTACCTATATTTGCTCCCATAATTACTCCAGCAGCTTGAAATAAATTCATAAGTCCAGCGTTAACGAAACCTACAGTCATTACCGTTGTTGCACTACTACTTTGTATTATTGCAGTAACTCCTGCACCTACTAAAATAGCAAGAACTCTGTTGCTAGTTAAAGCTTCAAGAATCTTTTTAAGTTTTTCTCCAGCAGCTTTTTGAAGACCGTCTCCCATGAGCTTCATACCATAGACAAACAGTCCAAGTCCACCAAATAACTTGAAAATCATAATGTAGTTCATACCTTACCTCAATCCCCTATCAATTCTTATAGTATTAATTAATTATTAAGTGCGTTAAAAATTCTACCACACTAATGTTAAGTTTATATTAAGAAATTAAAAAAATAAAGACGAAAAGTAAAAAAAATATAAAAAAATCGAAAAGAATACGAAAAATCAAAGAATAACTACCAATATTGCCAACATTTCTTGTGAATTTGTATTTTTATTTGGAAATTTGAGTTATAATTTTGTAGTTGCGGTAATTAAATTTTCTATTATAAATTTTTTCTTTTCATGACTTTTAATGTATAATTATCGTATATATTATAGGCAGGTGTAAGGGGTGAATCACTTGTTAAACAATAATGAGGAAGACTTAGTGCTAGTAGAAGAAACACTTAACGGAAAAATAAAAAGCTTCGAGAATCTCGTAAGTAAATATGAAATAGTTGTAATGAGATTTATATATTCTATGATAAAGGACAAGCAGATATCGGAGGATATAACACAAGAGGTATTCATAACAGTATATAATAAGCTTTATACATTTGATAGTAAGTACAAGTTTTATAGTTGGATTTTACGTATAGCTAAAAATAAATGTATAGATCACATCAGAAAATACAGCAAAATAAACGAAACAAATATAGATGAAACGTTAGGAATATCTTCAAAGGAGATTTCTCCAGAAAATATTATAGAATTTAAAGAAACCAAAGAAATAATTCGGAGGTACATTAATAGTTTAGGTGAATTAGATAAGCAGATAATTATGCTTAGATATTCTAGTAATGTAACATTCGGCGAGATATCTAAAATTTTAGATATTAGCGAATCCTCTGTGAAAAGACGGTATTATAAAATAAAAGAGCAGTTCAAAAAATACATGGCTGTAGTAGAAAAGGGGTGTGAATATGAACTGTAGTATATTCACGGAAAATTTAGAAGCATATATAGCAAAAGATATTCCAGAAGACTTAGCACTTATGATGGACGAACACACTTTAAAGTGCGGAACATGTAGAGAACTTTATAAAGAAGAGATTTTATTAGAAAGTGCAATTACAGAAGTTCTAAGTTTAGAAGATGTTGTTTTCGAAAGTCAAAAAGATAAAATAATGAGTAGAATCGATAAAGATAAATATAAAATTACTACTAATAATATAGAGAAAGTAAATAAGATGAGATATTTTAAAATTACTGCACCTATAGCTGCTGCAATACTATTTATTATACTAATAAATCCAACTAAAATATTTGAAAACTTTGAGAGCAAATCAAATAGCCTGAAACAGGAAAATAGTATAAGTAGCCAAGATATAAAAGATGATGTAAACCCATCAAATAATATTGTTATGAAAGATAAAGAAGAAACAAACTCAAAAAAAATTGCTGATTTAAAAGAAGGAATTAACCTAGAAGAAAAGAAAACTAGTGTAGAGAAATCTAATAATAACAGCAAGAAAGATATAATTAAAGATAATGCTAAAAATCAATTAAATGATAGACAGGAAACATCCTCAACAATTGAAAATGATAAAGCCATTGATACATCAAAAGAAAATGGTAATGAATCTATAAACAATTTCGTTGATGATAATAAAAACCTGGGAATGCAAGTTAAATTCTACAAGAGTAATATTAGTGATAAAGAAGTAGTAAAATCACTAGGTGGAGGGATAAAATCACCAAATGACAAGTTTATAGCATCTATAAAAAAATCTGATATATATCCAGAAAAAATATATATAAAAGATCTTAGTAAAAATGGAACTTGGTCTCTAGAAACAAATATAAATGATAAAAAGAATTTACCTAATTATATAGAATGGTGGGATGATGAAAAATTATTTGTAGTTACTAGAGATGGAAAAGATGAGTATTTAACAGAAAAATTATATATGTTAAATGTTAATGATGGAAGTGCATGCAAAATCTATACACTTTATGATAGTAATAAAAGTATCATAGATATAAACAAAATTAATGATAATGATATTGAGCTTAAGGTTAGAATAAATTCTAACGATAATCAAGATAAAGACTACACTCAAAGCTATATTATTTATAATATTAAGAGTAGTTTAATAAACAATAATAAATAAGAAGAAGGAGAGAGAATTTTATGATATTTAGAAATAAATTATTTAATTATAAAAAA
>JAYFRK010000339.1:0-9042 GCA_034925975.1 Clostridium sp. | reverse complement strand
AAGGAACTTTATTTTGTATAGCAATTGGAGCTGCAGCTTTTGTATTTCCTGAAGTTGCAGGTCCTAATATAGCAATAACTTTATCTCTAGTAGCAAGTTTTGATGCTACGTTAGCTGATTCTGCGTTATCAGATTTATTATCTACCTTTATAATTTCTATTTGCTTTCCTAAAACGCCCCCGTTTTTATTTATTTCTTCAAAAGCTAGTTCAATTCCCTCTACAAGGCCTTGACCATATGTTGCTACGCCCCCTGTTAGCTCATAGTTAAGACCTACTTTTATTGATTTTGCATTAGCGGATGCCCCTGTGCTCTTGTTACACCCCGCTAATGAGCCCACAAGAAAAAGTGTAGCAAGTAATAAAGATACCTTTTTTTTCATATTTTTTCCCCCTTTTTATTTAGTTGCCCTATTTAATTATTTTAAAAAATTATATAAAAAAAACGTCTCTACATGTATTACTTAACATATAGAGGCGTTATTTACGCTGTACCACTCTACTTCACTATTACCCCATTACAATAGTCTCTTACAGGTTCCATCAAACCTTAGCCTTTTAACGCAGCCTCGCGATATGACCTACTTAATTTCAATCATATAATTCAGGAGCTACCATCTCTACCCAACTAACCCGGTTCTCAGCTTATCCGGTTCTCTGTAATTAATCCTATAGTAGTATGCTCTCCATCATCATTTTTAAAGATATATAAACATATATTTTAATGAATTTTTATACAAGTTCTGCACATATTTAATAGATTTTTAAATATAGTATCACCTATGGACACATATGTCAACCATCCGAAAACATTTTCATAAGAAAATTTTAAAATTTTCTCACAATATCTTTTAATTGCAAAAAATCTTGTATAAAAATTTAACAATTGGTTGTTATCTTTCTCTACTATTCACCTTGGTTTAGTACCGATTTTACCGCTTTTTCTCTATCTTCATATCCAGTGCATATGCAAATATTAGACTCTAACCATTCCTTTATTATATGGTCATTTACACTTGGATGAATATTTATTAGCACATGGCATTCTATGGAACATCTAATCCCCTTCTATTTTGTTAAAATGTAAACTATATTACTTTCAGCTACAACTTTTTGACTATTTACTTTCATATTAAGCAGTTTTACTTTATCTTTATGGATCAATAAAAGTGGTTTGTCAGTATTATCTTTAAGAAATCCATTTATTCCACCCTCTACTGGTATTAAATCCCCATAAAGTTCTGCACATAATAAGCAACTTTGATCCCACCGATTAGGGTTATCAGCTGATCCTGTTTTAAATGTTGTATAGATATTCTTTCCTCTATACTCCTGAAAATTTTTCATTTCCTCTAAAGCTACTTGAGCATAACTTGGTAAAGGATTTGAAATTGATCTTATTATAGAAACTTCATTCTTATATATAGCTAATAAGATCATAAGTACCAGTAAACTCTGAAACAGTAAATTTCTATTTTTAGCTTTTAAAAGCATGCTAGATGCAGCCCCTATACTTATAGCTAGAGCTGGGTATATGGGTAGTATGTACCAGTCAATCTTTGTTTTTGCCTTAGTATAAAGTAAAAATGGTACAGCTATCCATAAAGTTATAGATAGGATATAATTTATCCGTCTTCTATTCATCAAATTAGGTTTAATATATAATGTAGAAGCTAGTATAGTGCTTACCCAAACCAGCAGCCAATAAAAATATGTTCTCTGAAGTGCCTCTATGTAGAAGGAAATACTACCAACATGACCTTCTAAGGTTGTAGATGATCTAGCTAATAGATCATAATTTATCATGGTTTCAAAGAAAACAAGTCCATTCTGCTTATATCTAAAAAATCCCCATATCAATATAGGAAAAGAACAACTTAGTATAAACATAAATAGCTGCCTTACTTTCAACTTGAACAATGTTTTGCTTAAAATCAAATAAATTATCCCAATAACTACAATATTTCCAGCATGCCAGCTTTTTGTAAGAAAAGCCATTGCAAAAGATACACCTGCAGCATATAGCCAGTTTGTATTTTCTTCTATCATCGCCATAGCCACCATTGACATTGTAAAGAATAATACAAATATGGCATCTGCATCCCCTGTTCTTCCACAATGCTCTAAAACAAAGGGCATGCTAGTAGTTATCGCAAAAGTAGATATTAATGACGCTAACCTTCCATGCTTATGCAAGGTAAAGATGGCAACTATCAATACAGTTATAAAAGATGCCACTGCAGAAAAGATTCTTAGTCCTAAGGAATTAAATCCTGCTAGTTTGTATCCTCCAACTATAGCCCAATAACTTATTGGCGGCTTTAAATTCCAATAATCATTTTCATATCCATATGTATTTACTATGTAATTATTTCTTTTAATCATTTCATAAGCATTAACTCCATGTCTTGCTTCATCCCAGCTATTAATAGGTACTTTACCTAGGTTGTAAAACATATTTAGTGACGCTATCATCAATATAATAATTAAGAAAATATAATAATATTTTTCAATAAAGTTCAATATACTATCAAGGAATTTTGTATTATATATGTTCATTGCCTACTCTCCCTGTTATATTTCTTTAGTCAATCAAATTATATTATTTCCAATTGCATCTCATATTAAACTTAACTCCTTCCAAATAGAGCTTAAGCTTCTATACTTTTACACAACTAAACTAAATTTTAAAAATAACTCTTTAATATTCTAAAGCTTGATAGTAAAAATATCCTAATCAGAATAAATACTAAAATTTAGGGAAAAGTAGTAGATGTAGTTAAATCTATAATTACACTTATTATTCTTTTTAAGTTACCATTTTGAAAATTGATTAGAATAAAGATTTATTACTAGTTTAATTAAACAATTAAGTTGGAGGTTAAAATATGAATTCAAAACTTATCTCAATAATAGTTCCTATGTATTTCGAAGAAAAAGTCGTGGAGGAATGTTATAAAAGATTAACCGAAGTTGCCAATACAAATAAGCTTAACTACGAACTTATATTTGTTAATGATGGTAGCACAGATAGGACTTTAGAATTATTAGAGGAAATAGCTGAAAAAGATCCTCGTACAAAAGTTATTAGTTTTTCAAGAAATTTTGGCCATCAAATAGCCGTTACAGCAGGAATTGATAAGGCTAATGGAGATGCAGTGGTTATAATAGATGCTGATCTTCAAGATCCACCGGAGCTTATACCTGAAATGATAAAATTATGGGAAGAAGGGTATGAAGTAGTATATGGTAAGAGGAAAAAACGTGATGGGGAAAGTTGGTTTAAACTAACTACTGCAAAAGCTTTTTATAGGATTCTAAATAAGTTAAGCAGTGTAAAAATCCCTATGGATACTGGCGATTTTAGATTAGTAGACAGGAAAGCTATTGAAGCACTAAAGAGAATGCCTGAACAAAATAGATTTCTAAGAGGAATGTCAAGTTGGGTGGGCTTTAAACAAATACCTTTAGAATATGAAAGAAAAGAGCGTTTCGCAGGTGAAACAAAATATCCATTAAAAAAGATGTTAAAATTTGCAATGGACGGAATTTTTTCATTTTCTTCAAAGCCATTAAAGTTAATTGAATATTTAGGCCTTGGAAGTATATTATTGTCATTAATAATTATCATTTATTCACTGACAAGTTTAATTTTAAGCTTAGGAAATATTACCTTAGGCTGGTCGCTAACCATAATTTCCATTACCCTTATAGGTGGTATACAGTTGCTTTCCATTGGAATAATTGGTGAATACATTTCAAGAATTTATGATGAAACTAGACAAAGACCTTTATACATAGTTGACAAAGAAATAAACTTAGAGAAAGCCCATAAAAGACACCCTTACATGATTAATAAAAAATTGTTGGATGAGAACTTAAGAAAACCTCTATATTTAATTAGTAAAGAAATAGGCGACAATAAACAATATAATGTTAAATAAAATAAAAAATAAAATTAAGGTGAACTTATGATTAGATTAATAAAATTTTGTATCGTTGGCGGCATTAATACTCTTATTACACTATTAACATTTTATCTTTTGAACAAAATCTTAGGTATTAATTATCTAGTAAGTTCAGTAATTGGTTATATTGCCGGCATGTGTAATAGCTATATATTAAATAAAAGATGGACTTTTCACGATAAAGATGACAAAGTAGCCCTACAATTTATAAAATTTATTATTGTGAACTCAATGTCATTAGGAATAAACCTGCTAATTATGTATATATTAGTTGATAGATTAAGTCTAGACAGCATGCTGTCTCAAGTACTTGCTACAGGTTTTTCTACCATCTCAAACTATGTGGGAAGTAAGCTTTTAGTTTTTTCTTCACCCATAGAGGAACACTAAAACAACTGATTTTTAAATTATGTTTTAATATAACAATTACAAGATTGTAGGTAATTTACTTACAATCTTGTTTTGTTGTTTCGCGGATAGTAGTACTCAGGTAAAGTTTATTAAAATAATTATAGAACATTGTTAACTTGGCAATTATCTCAATATATGCTTTCAGTTATGTTAGGAAAGGAAGATATAAATTGGAAAAAAATTTTACCAATAGTATGGTATTAATGTTAAAGATTCTTATAGTAGTAATAATATCAAGATTAGCGTTGTGTTTTGCAGGATATATTGGTATGAATACTTTTCCCATGTATGATTCTGCTGAAAATTTAGGATTTCAAAGTGGTAGTACTGTAATATCTGAGGATATAAGAAAAATTAAACTAGAGGACTTTAACAAATTTGATAGTGGGTTTTACTTTCAAATAGCTGATAATGGATATCCTAAAGTAAACATGTCCCAAAGTACTTCTGCAACAAGTATAAGCTTCTTCCCTTTATATCCATTGCTAATTAGAACTATGAAATTATTTAATATAAGCAACAGTAATTTGATTAATTCATTAATACTTTCAAATGTACTGTTAGTCCTAGCTCTATTCTACATATATAGGATATGTGAAGAGAGAGGCTTTCATAAAAAAGAGATATATTTTGTCTTAGCGCTTATACTCTGTTATCCATATTCCATATTCTATTCTGTACCTTATACAGAAAGTTTATTTTTATTTCTCTCTGCAGCAACAATATACTATTCTATAAAAGGTGACTATTTAAAAGCTTTAATATTTGCCGGACTTTCAGCAACCACTCGCTTCCCTGGTTTTTTAAATGTGGCCTATGTATTCTTTATGCTTTTGTCAGAGGAAACCTTTAAAACGGATACTGTAAAACAAATAAAAAAAATTATTGCTTATATGATTGTTTCAGTTATACCAATCACAATATATTTTTCGTATATGAAATATTTAACCGGAGATTTCTTAGCTCCTCTGCATGATGTTGGCAACTGGGGAAGAAAGCTTAGCATTCCATTTAAAAGTTATGTTGACTATCTTTTGAATCCATACTTCTTTTATAGTGGTGGGTGGAATAACGGTTTGATTAGCTTTGTAATTGCTACTGCAATTTTACTAATATTTATTTACTATGCTGTAGTAAATTGTAAAAAAATTACTTCTAAAGAGTTAATACTTTTTATTTATGGTTTTTTAATTATAACTATACCATTTTCTAATACTGGTTCTGGATTAGTAAGCATCCCAAGATATCTCATGGTATCAATACCACTATACTTATATATTGTTGAGTTATATAGGAAAAGGGAGTTTATATTTATAAGCTATCTATTTCTATTTACAGCATTAAGCGCAATAGTAACTATAGGCTATTTCAACGGATATTACTTTGTAGTATAAAGAGGATTCTTGGCTTCAGGTGGAGTTTTTTCCCACCTAAAGCTTAGAAGCCCTTATCTAGGGACGTAGCAGCCGTTATCTCCCACTTTAGAAGTGGGAGTATTACGGATGGTAGTCATCAGATAAAGAGGATTCTAAGCAGTTATGTTAAAGAACAATTATGATTTTATTATAAAAGTTAAAAGACGCCCAATTTTTTAAATTCGGCGTCTTTTTTATTATACTTTTTCTTTACTATACTCTTTTTTTGTTAATAATAGCTTCTAAATGCTCTTCCTCTAGAATTCTATCATGTAGAGTATGGTTCCATTCTCTATTGTTCTTTCTAATTAACCCTATTATGCTTATTGGTACCCATGTTATACCATATACAGGGTATATAACCATAGCTAGCATTCTCTTAAATGACACTCCTTCTAAAAGAAGTGCAATTATAGGTATTATATACCTGAAAAACAATGCTAAGAACCAAAACCAAATTGGAAATACTAGCTTTATTATTGGTATACTTGGGAAAAAGAACTTGGCAAGTAACATTGAAAAAGAAAATGCATCCAATATCATCTTAGATGGCTGTATTAAGTATATAAATGCATCAAAACATGCAAATTTTCCTTCTAGGAATACTCTCTTTAGCAATTTACCTGAATATCTAAAGCAACAATCCCAGTGTCCTTGTAACCATCTAATTCTTTGCTTAAAAGAAGCCTTCATTGTTACTGGTTTCTCATCATAAATTTTTGCATTATGTTCCCAAACAACTGGTATATCATTTAGTGTACATATCATAGTAAACTCCAAATCTTCAGTTAAGCTCATTGCATTCCAGCCAAAACGTTTAAGAACACTAGTAGACATGCAAAATCCTGTACCACCAAGAGCAGCATTTAATTTTAATCTTTTTCTAGCCAGTTGGAATACTCTGTTGGTAATCCAATAAGCTAATGCATAAGATATTGTAATCCATGAATCATCTGGATTTTTGCTATCTAAATAACCTTGTATAACTTCTTTTCCTGATACTAAATTATTATTCATTTTCGTTAAAAAGTTTTTTGTTACAAGATTATCTGCATCAAAAATAACTACTGCATCATATTGTCTTTCCATCTTAAATAATAAGTTAAAGAACCATTTCAAAGCATATCCTTTACCCCTTTGGGTATCATCAAACCTTTCTAATGCCCTTGTATTTTTCTCTCTTACGATTTTGGCTGTATTATCATCACAATTATCGCAAATTACAAAGACATCGTATAGTTCCTTAGGATATTCTAACTCTTTTAGATTATCTAATATTTGACCAATTACCTTTTCTTCATTATGTGCTGCTATAGCAATTGCAAAACTCTTTTCAGGCTCATGATCTTCTTCTTCTTCTACTTTTTTTAATCCAAAAATAGAAATGACATTGTAGTAATAAGTTAAGAACAGCACATATACCTGTATTGCTAGAAATAATATTATAAGTATATGCTTCACAATACTTCCTCCTCTAGCTACTGAATTACAAATCTAAAGCATTTTACTCTATAACATATATTTTTGCCATTTATCACTACTTTTTATTCACAAAGCTAATAATTAAATAATAAAAAAATAAGGGCCTGTATTTTTTAACAAGCTCTTATTTTCTAAAACTAAACTATCTAACAAATATCCATTCACTATCTGTTGATAATTCCTCATTATATTTATATCCATATTGATTAAAATTTTTTATATGCTCTGGGCTATTGATTTCATTTTCTACAATATATTTAGCCATAGCTCCTCTTGCCTTTTTTGCATAAATTCCTATAATTTTATAATGGCCATTTTTATATTCTTTAAATATAGGATTAATTATTTTTCCTTTAAACTTGTTTTTATCTATAGCTGAGAAGTACTCATTAGAAGCTAGATTTATCAGTGTATTATCTTTATGTTCTCCAATTTCTTTGTTAAAGAAATTAGTAATCTTCTCCCTCCAGAAACTATACAAATCTACTCCTTTCGGATTTTTCAGCTTAATACTCATTTCTAAACGGTATGGTTGAATTAAATCAAGCGGTCTAAGTACTCCATATAAACCAGAAATAATCCTAACATGCTGCTGAGAAAATTTTAATTGTTCCTCATTAAAATCTTCAGCTTTCATTCCCTGATAAATATCCCCTGAATAAGCTAGTATAGCTTGTTTAGAATTTTCAATGCTATGTTCCTTATTCCATTGTTTATATCTTTTATAATTAAGTTCCGCTAGTTTATCGCTTATGCTCATTAATTCTTCTATTTCCTGTGAAGAATACCTTTGAAGCTCTCCTATAAGCTGTGAAGCTTCTTCTTTAAAGATTGGTTCGCTATACTCATGAGTTATATCCATTTTATTAAAATCCAGTGTTTTAGCTGGAGATATAATTGTAATCATAAAATATCCTCATCCCCTTTTTTGCATCTAAAGCTTTATTTGTATATATTAATTGATTATAATTTTATTAAGTTTTTTTCTTAAGCTATCTACATTCCCATTAAATATAATAATTTCAATTCCCATTTCTTCTGCTCTGCGGACTACACTTTTTTTGTAGGACTCTTTAGTGGCCACAAGAATTTTTTTTGCATCTTCTCCTCCTAGCTTTTCTGCATATACATTAAGTTCATTTAATGTATCCTCATCATACTTTTCTGTATCTTTACATGATACATAGATAAGCCTGGATCTGCAAATAGCCACTACATCCACTTCATTTTTTACAGAATTCACTTCATCGTCCCATAAAAACAGTACTCCACTCTTTACATCATTTATTTCTTTTATTTCTCTTAATATTCTGTAAACTAACACTTCAAGCCATGTCCCTGTTTTAAACAAAAGAGTCTTTGCTTCTATATTTTTAAATTTTACAATTATTTTGTTCCTATTTACACGACTTATATGAATTAAATTTAACTCCTTTAGTCTATTTAAAAATCCTTTAAGTTTTCTCCTTTGATATTCTCCTAGATTATCTAAGCTGATAGTAGCTGTATCCATCATAAATTTATTATGAATTATTATATTAGAATCTCTTATTATTTTCTTTAAGTCATTCCACATTTCATAGTTTTTAACAATATAATCTACATATTGTTGGGCTTTTATATCACTAAATAGTTCCGTAGAATCTGAAATGATTTTTCCACCTGTACTTGCGATAAAATCCTTTACTTCTAAATTGATAAAATCAGCATCTAATCTTATTATTTCTCTATTTGTTAGCCTTAACATCTCTTCATTATCTAAATCTA
>JAYFRK010000582.1:0-5471 GCA_034925975.1 Clostridium sp. | reverse complement strand
CCTTTTCCTTCATGATTTTTAGTATAGGACATTGCAGGTGCTGAACCTCCCCAAATTGATGAACATCCACTAGCATTTGCTATAAGCATTCTATCTCCAAATAATTGAGTTACAACCTTAGCATATGGAGTTTCTCCACATCCAGCACAAGCACCGTGGAATTCAAGAAGTGGTTTTTCAAATTGACTTCCCTTAACAGTATACTTATTTGCTGGATTCTTTTTAACTGATAATTTTTCAGCATAGTTAAAATTATCTTGTTCTTTAAGTTGAGTTTCAGCAGGTCGCATTATTAATGCCTTTTTAGGTGCTGGACAAACTTCCGCACAATTTCCGCATCCTGTACAATCTAAGGCACTTACATTTATTCTAAAGTATAATTTTTCTTCTGATTTTATTCCTTTAGCCTCTAACGCTTCAAAACCTTCTGGCCTATTTTTGTATTCTTCTTCATTAAGTAATGCAGGTCTAATTACTGAATGAGGGCAAACATAAGAACATTGATTACATTGGATACAGTTGTCAATTTGCCATTCTGGAATATTTACTGCTATTCCTCTCTTTTCAAAAGCTGTAGTTCCATTAGGGAAAGTTCCATCTTCTCTTCCCTTAAAAGCACTTACTGGAAGGCTATCTCCTTTTTGTCTATTCATCGGTTCAAGAACTTGGGATACAAATTCCGGCACTTCTTTGGATACTTTCTCTTCATCCTTTTCATTTTTCCATGCTTCTGGAACTTCTATTTTTACAAGAGATTTTATTCCTCTATCTATAGCATCATTATTCATGTTAACAACTTTTTCGCCTTTATTTCCATAAGAAGTAATCACAGCATCTTTTAAATATTTTACAGCTTCTTCAATTGGAATTATATCAGCTAATTTAAAGAAAGCAGATTGCATTATCATGTTTATTCTTCCGCCCAATCCTATTTCTTTAGCTATTTCTACTGCATTTATAGTATAGAATTTAATATTATGCTCAGCTATATATCTCTTCATTGAAGCCGGAAGGTGTTTATCTAATTCATCCTTACTCCATATACAGTTAAGTAAAAATGTACCTTTATCTCTTAATCCCTCTAACACATCATATTTATTTACATAAGATTGGTTATGGCATGCTACAAAGTGAGGTTCATGTATTAAATAAGTTGATCTTATTGGTGACTTTCCAAATCTTAAGTGAGATATTGTAATACCACCTGATTTTTTAGAGTCATATGCAAAATATCCTTGTGCATACATATCTGTATGGTCACCTATAATTTTTATAGCACTTTTATTAGCGCCTACAGTACCATCTGATCCTAATCCCCAAAACTTACATGCTGTAGTTCCTTCTGCTATTACATCTATACCTTCAATAGTATCTAGTGAAGTATAAGTTACATCATCTACTATTCCTATAGTAAAATTATTTTTTGGATTTTCCTTGTCTAGGTTTTTAAATACTGCAACTATTTGGCCTGGAGTTGTATCTTTAGATCCTAAACCATATCTTCCTCCAACTATAACTGGTCTTTCTGCTTTTTCATAGTAAGCAGCTTTTACATCTAAGTAAAGAGGCTCTCCAAGTGACCCCGGTTCTTTTGTTCTATCTAAAACAGCAATCTTTTTAACTGTCTTTGGTATACAATTTAAAAAGTGTTCAATTGAAAAAGGTCTATATAGATGAACTTTAAGTAATCCTACTCTTTCACCTTTAGAATTTAAATAATCAACAGTTTCTTCAATTGTATCGCAAACAGATCCCATAGCTATTATCACTCTATCTGCATCTTCAGCACCATAATAGTTAAATAGCTGATAGTTTCTTCCTGTTAATTTGTTTATTTCCTTCATATAATTTTCCACTATCTTTGGAATGTTATTATAGAACCTGTTAGCAGCTTCTCTTGCTTGGAAATAAACATCTGGATTTTGCGCTGTACCTCTTGTAACTGGATTTTCTGGACTTAGAGCATTATCCCTAAATGCTTTTAGTGCATCCATGTCTACTAAGTTTTTTAAATCTTCATAATCTAAAATTTCTATCTTTTGAATTTCATGAGACGTTCTGAATCCATCGAAGAAATGCAAAAATGGCACTCTTCCTTTAATAGCTGAAAGGTGAGCAATAGCTCCTAAATCCATAGTTTCCTGTACATTTGCTGAAGCAAGGAGGGCAAATCCTGTCTGCCTAGCTGCCATTACATCTTGGTGATCTCCAAATATTGATAATGCTTGTGCAGAAAGAGCTCTTGCGCTTACATGGAATACTCCCGGTAAAAGCTCTCCAGAAATTTTGTACATATTAGGAAGCATTAATAATAATCCTTGAGATGCAGTGTAAGTTGTAGTTAGTGCTCCACTTTGAAGTGAACCATGAACTGAACCAGCTGCTCCTGCTTCTGATTGTAGTTCAACTACTTTTACAGTCTGTCCAAATATATTTTTCTTGCCTTCTGCGCTCCATTTATCGGCAACTTCTGCCATGGTTGTAGATGGAGTTATGGGATAAATAGCTGCCACATCAGTAAAGGCATAGGATGCATAAGCTGCAGCAGTATTTCCATCCATTGTTTTCATTTTTGTCATTTCATTACCCTCTTTCTATAGAATTAAAAATATGTGTTAATATTATTCTCAGGACTTTCATCCTGAAACTTTTATATATACTTACTTTAACATAATAATCATTATTATATAAAACTAACTATCTGTTATTTCCTATTATTTCTTATTGTTTTTTATGGTTTTCATTATATATCTTCCTAATACTATTAATCTTAATAAATTTTTTCTATGATACAGTACTTCTGTTATATATCACTTAAATGTAAAAAAAGACAGCTTCTTTCATAAAAAGCTGTCTTCTTTAAATATATTATTTGTATATACTATTATTGATTTGCAAGTCTCTTATAGTTTTCTAGTCTTTCAAATGCATCCTTTTTAGTCTTTTCAAATAATGCTTCTGCTGCTTCTGGGAATTGTTTAGCAAGCGATGAATATCTTACTTCTCCCATTAAGAACTCTTTAAAGTCTGCTGTTGGCTCTTTTGAGTCTAGAATAAATGGATTCTTTCCTTGTTCCTTTAATGCTGGGTTATATCTATACATACCCCAATATCCTGATTCAACAGCCTTCTTAGCTTCTTCTTGTGATTTACCCATTCCATTTCTTAATCCATGGTTTATACATGGAGCATAAGCTATAATTAATGATGGTCCTGGATAAGCTTCTGCTTCAGCTATAGCTTTTAATGTTTGGTTCTTGTCAGCACCCATTGATATTTGTGCTACGTAAACATATCCGTAGCTCATAGCCATCATACCAAGGTCTTTTTTCTTAGTTTGCTTACCGCTAGCTGCGAATTTAGCTATAGCAGCTGTTGGAGTAGCTTTAGAAGATTGTCCACCAGTATTTGAGTAAACCTCAGTATCAAATACAAGAACATTTACATCTTCCCCTGATGCAAGAACGTGGTCTAATCCGCCGTATCCGATGTCATAAGCCCAGCCGTCTCCACCAAAGATCCAGTTTGATCTCTTAACTAAGAAATCTCTATTTTCATATATATCATTTAATAATGGGTTATTCCCTTTTTCAGCTTCAAGTAAAGCTATTACTTTATCAGCTCTTTCTCTTGATTCTGCTCCAACATTGAAGTTATCTTTCCAAGCTTGAAGAGTAGCTTTTAATTCGCCGCTGATGTCACCATTCATAGCTTCTTCTGCAGCCATAGCTAATCTTTCTCTTACTTGTTGAACTCCAAGGTACATTCCAAGACCAAACTCAGCATTGTCTTCGAATAATGAGTTAGCCCATGATGGTCCATGACCTCTATGATTTTTAGTATATGGAGTTGCTGGTGCTGATGCTCCCCAGATTGATGAACATCCAGTAGCATTAGCTATCATCATTCTATCTCCAAATAATTGAGTTACAAGCTTAGCATATGGAGTTTCTCCACATCCTGCACAAGCACCTGAGAATTCAAGTAATGGCTGCTCAAATTGGCTACCTTTTACATTGAATTTGTTCATTGGGTTTTTCTTAGGTGATACTGCCATAGCAAAATCCCAAGCTTCAGTTTTTGCTACTTGAGTATCAAGAGGTTTCATTACAAGAGCTTTTTCCTTAGCTGGACATATGTCAGCACAGTTTCCACATCCTGTACAGTCAAGTGGAGATATAGCTATTGTAAACTTAAGTCCTTTAGCCCCTGTAGCATCCTTAGCTTCAAATGTAGCCGGTGCCTTAGCTAATTCTTCTTCATTTGAAAGAATTGGTCTTATAGCAGCGTGTGGACATACATATGAACATTGGTTACATTGAATACACTTATCAATTTGCCATTCTGGAACATTTATAGCTATTCCTCTCTTTTCATATGCAGCAGTTCCATGTGGGAATGTACCATCTTCCATTCCAACAAATGCACTTACAGGAAGTTTGTCTCCTTCTTGTCTATTCATTGGATTAACAATTCTACTAATGAATTCTGGAACTTCAACTGCTGCAGCAGCTTCCTCAACAACTTCCTTCCATGATGATGGAACTTCTATCTTAACTATTGATTCAACACCTTTATCAATAGCAGCGTTGTTCATGTCAACAACTTTTTGTCCCTTCTTACCATAAGAAGTTACAACTGCTTCTTTTAAGTATTTAATAGCATCTTCCACAGGAATAACTTCTGAAATCTTAAAGAATGCTGATTGCATTATCATATTGATTCTTCCGCCAAGACCTATTTCTTCAGCTATCTTAACAGCATTCAATGTATAGAACTCAATGTTATTTTCTGCAATAAATTTCTTATATGATGCTGGTAAATTAGCTTCTAATTCTTCTGGATCCCAGATAGTATTTAATAAGAATTTACCACCTTTTTTCAATCCTTCTAATACGTTATATTTGAAAACGTAAGATTGGTTATGGCAAGCAACGAAGTCAGCTTTATTTATTAAATATGGTGACTTGATTGGAGTCTTACCAAATCTTAAGTGAGAAACTGTTATGCCACCAGATTTCTTTGAGTCATATGCAAAGTATCCTTGTGCATACATGTCTGTGTGATCTCCAATGATCTTTATAGCACTTTTGTTGGCTCCAACAGTACCATCTGATCCAAGACCCCAGAATTTACAAGCTTTAGTTCCTGCTGGTGTTGTATCTATATCTTCTCCAACTGGTAATGAAGTATTAGTTACATCATCAACTATTGCTATTGTAAACCCATTTTTTGGTGTGTCTTTCTTTAAGTTTTCAAATACTGGTAATATATGAGCTGGAACAGTATCTTTTGAACCTAATCCATATCTTCCACCAACTATTACTGGTTGATATTCTTTTCCGTAGAATGCATTCTTAACATCTAGGTATAGAGGTTCTCCAATTGATCCTGGTTCTTTAGTTCTATCAAGAACAGCAATCTTCTTAACTGTCTTTGGTATATATTTAAAGAAGTGTTCAAGTGAGAAT
>JAYFRK010000247.1:0-4061 GCA_034925975.1 Clostridium sp. | reverse complement strand
TATCAACATGCTATCGCATTTATTTATAGTAATTCTTTAAGTTGTACTCAATAATGCTTACGTAGTAACTTTATAGTGTGATTACGCCATGCAAAATTATCATTTTGCTTTTTGAAGTCCTCATAATATTTACTATAGTACTTTTTATTTGCAACTAATTAAGGCATGTAAGATTACTGGCTAGCATGTATGTATCAATTGAAGAAACTTTGAAGGAATAACTAGTAGTACTTAAGGCTGCTGTTTTAAAAATTCGTAATTGTGCTCAAGGACGAGCACAGCCCGCTCCCCCACAGGACGTGGGATGGAGCGGGGTAGAATTTTTAAATAAAGCAGCCTTTAGTATTACTCTATGAACTGAAGGTTTCTCAATGATACATATATGCGTTAGCCAAGTAATCTTACATGCCGCTATTTTGTCGTACTATACTTATACTATATACTAAAGCATTATATATAAAGTCTTGTTCCAATTCTTCTGTCATAATCAGACCAGGTATCTGGTTCTGTAATTTCTTTAACTTGGGCAACTTTGTTTAAAGTTGCATCTACATAATCTGCATAGTGAACAATAAAAGCTTCTTCTGTATTTGGAGCTTTAGGAGATCCAAATTCTGGTTTACCATGATGTTGTACTATACATCCTTTTATTCTCTGTTTAAAATCTTCACTATACATCTCTCCACCAGCTCTAAATGCTTCTTCTATCATTCCTATTCCTATAACAATGTGTCCCTCCATCTCTCCTCTCATTGCTACGGAAAAAGGTCCATCTACAAAGTATTCCTCTATTTTACCTATATCATGAAGCTTTGCTGAAAGAATTGCTACTTCTTTGTATCTACAGTCATACCTATGAGCCATAACCTTGGCCATATACATTACATTTAATGTATGTTCTGCAAGACCACCTCTATAATTATGATGTTGTCGAAGTCCTCCAATTCCCTTTTTAAATCTTTCTAAGAAATCTTCATTATTAAAAAAGTAATCATTTAATGCTATAATCTCTTCACTCTTAAATTCCTCATTTGAAATTTTATTTATTTCATTCATTATGTCATCAATTGGTCTTTTAACTACTGGAAGGTAGTCTTCTATTTGAAAGGTATCCTCTACTCTAAATTCTTCAACCTCAAGTGTATTGCCATATACTCCTTTAACCCAAATCACGTCTCCTACTTTTAAAGTAGACATTTCATCTGCTATAGACGCCTTCAAATCACCAGTTTTATCTCCTATATAAGCTGTAAGTTTTCCATTATCTGTTGAAAGCTTCTTCATTATCATAAAGCTTGATTCTACAACAGAATCTCTATTTATATCTTTTGAAAATATAGTTTTCATAATTTCGCCCTCTTTGCAACAAAGTTAAGTAATATCAAAATCTAAGAACATAGCTATACTTATTTTTTCAAAAAAGCTGTGTTTTATCCCTTACTTTTTTTCCTCTATTAGTTCATTATCTTTAAATGTACCTTCAAATTCTAATTCTCCACTAGGATTATAATATTTTCCTTCACCATTTGCATTTCCATTTTTTAATTGGCCCTTATAATTAATCTTACCATCCTCATAATATATGGTTCCATTCCCATCATACAAACCATCTTTCCATTGTCCTTCATAGTTAAGTTTTCCATTTTCGTGGTAAGACTTTCCAACACCATTAGGCTTTCCATCTTTTACTTCACCCTTATAATACAACTTACCGTTCTCTAAATATATTTTTCCACTTCCATTAGGCTTTCCATTTTCAAGGTCTCCTTCGTAATTTACTTGTCCATTATTATAATAAACTTTATTTTCAGAGGTTTTATTTACCATAGGAAGTAATCCATTTTTATACAGTATAAAGCCTAATACTAATATAATAATAACTGTTATAAGGGGAATAGCGACTCTTTTATTCATTATAGTATCCCTGCCTTTTAAAATTAGTTTTACAATATATCAGCTCTATTTAAAACATTATAGAATATTACAAGGAATACACAAAAAATCATTCCTGATACTCCATTTGCCATTAATCCTATAAATAGTGCTGCTAAAATAGCTACCGGGTGAACTCCGAGAGATGTTGATACTATTTTAGGCTCCACAATTTGTCTTACTGTGCTGGCTAATATAAATAGTATTAAAATTCCCGCTGCAACAAAGTAGTTTTTAGAGAAAAAATAAATTATAGCAAGTGGTACATAAATAGTCCCCATGCCTAGTATTGGCAAAATATCAAATATTGCAGAAAGAAAACTTAATAATACAGCATATTTAACACCTAAAACTAAAAATCCTACTAAGGTTACTAAAAAGCTTATAAGTATAATAATTAAATAGGAAAGGAAATAATGTGTAAGCATTTTTTTAGTTTCATTTACTGTATTATATACTTTATCATTTTTCTCAGAAGGTATGTAACTAAAGACTTTTTCCTTAAATCCTGTTATGTCTTTTGTAAAATAGTATGTACTTATTAATGTAAAAAATATAACCATGAAAATATATGGTATTGATGAAAAGAAAGATATAATTCCTCCTAATATCGCACTAGTAACACTTATAGTAGCATTAGAAACCTTGGTTATTGTACTAGAAAGATTTTTTTCGATAGCATTAATAATACTTGGATCCAGGTTACTATAATAGGTGTATATTTTTTTATAAAAATTCGGAAATAAATTGGAATTGTTTGATAAATACAACTGTATGTTTTTTGCAAGTTGTGTTGTTTCCTGTATCAAATGAGCCGCGGACCAAAGTAATAATAATGTAATTATAATAAAGAAAGCTATTGTTGTAATCAAAGAAGCTATAGATCTTTTAACTTTAAACTTATTAACCAAAACCTTCGTGGGTTTCATAAGTATTAATGAAAAAATCAATGCTAAAACAAAAGGCAGCGTGTAAGTTAAAGTTTTAAAAAATCCAATAAAAATTACAGTATAAACTATAAAGAAAATAGCGATTTTATCTATTTTTTTAAATAACCTATCCATATATACCTCCATAATAAATTACAAATTTAAGTAATAATATAAATTATAACGCTTTATATACCTATGTCAATTACTTTAACTTTTATACCTTTATTATCTGCTGTAATATAAGTAAACTGCGACAAAATAGCGACATGTAAGATTACTTGGCTAACGCATATATGTATCATTGAGAAACCTTCAGCTCATAAAGTAGTACTAACAGGACTTCAAAAAGCAAAATGATAATTTTCCATGGCGTAGCCATACTGTAAAGTTACTTAGGTAAGTATTATTGAGTACAATTTAAAGAATTACTATAAATAAATGCGATAGCATGTTGATATTTTTCAAAACTGTTTTTTTAATAGTTATACATACTAGATGACTATTTCTAAGGAGTAAAACTCCTAATAATTTTTTTAATAAACTTCACTTGGAGTTACAAATCTCCTCTGAAGTCTAGGATTTTCATTATATACCTTAATTAATTGTAATCAAAAGGTACTAGCATAACTTCAACAGGCTACGCCTAAAACCCTGTCACCCTAGTCGGGTTAAAGCGCTCTGCGCTTTTTTAATAAGCCAATTGATATAATTCTTACACTGGTCATTAAATTAACTATAGTATAAATAGTTATTACTATTAAAGTTGTTAATATATGTTTTGTATAAGCAATAGCGGCCTTAATTTACCCAATTTAAGGTGCTGAAAGTAAGAGGGTGTATAATTCATTAAGAGAATTTTGAGCAAGTCTTAGAAGTTATCAACGCAGAGAAGAGTCTCTGTTGAATTATACACCCTCGGTTTTTATCACCTTACTCTGTAGTTACCAAGGCCGCCATTTTGTCGCAACATACTTATATCACTAACTAATTGTATGAAATCCTACTCTTCTAGCTTTAATACTCTAGCTAAAGATTTGGAAGTACTAGCTTGTATGGTTAGCGTTATTATTATTGTAGTAAATGTTACAGATGATATAATTTCTGCATTAGGAAGTTTCATAGAGACAAGCATTCCTGCTAAAGCTGCAGGTATTACACCAGTTTCTCTTATCCACATTAAATAAGCAATTTCTTTAA
>JAYFRK010000471.1:0-10995 GCA_034925975.1 Clostridium sp. | reverse complement strand
TTTTTAGAGTACTATAACAAAATAAAAAATTATGATATAGATATAATGCTTGAAGTGAAAGATAAGGATATTTCAGCAATAAAATGTACTAATTTATTAAGTTCATATAATGACGATAATAAGATAAAGAAATCTATAATTTATAAAGAATGGGCAAGGTATAAATATTTAGTTATGGAAAAAGATTATTCACTATATAAAGAGTGTAGTGCTTTAGTTAACTCCAAAGGAGATATAATAGACTTTTATAAGTTTGTTGATGAGTGTTTAGATATGCCATTTAATGAAAAAAACTTCATAAATACAGCACAACATGTTTGGGGGTATTTTAAAAAAACGGCATCAGAAAAGGAAAAAATGCAGTTTTCTATTTTAATGGAAAATTCAAAAGAGTATATAAAGATAAAAGAAAAATTGAAGAGATTAGCAATTAAATATGATGAAGAATATCTATTAGATTCATATTATTTTAATTATTAATGAAGAATAGCTAATCAATAAAGGAGTGAAGAAAATATGGAACAAAATATAAGTTCAGAAATTTTAGATAAACTTACTAAAGTATGTATATGTAAAAGTGTTGATAGGGCTAGAATAAGAAAATCAATAAAAGCAGGTGCTGATACATTTGAGAAGGTTCAGAAAGCAACTGGAGCTGGAACAGGTCCTTGCGGAGCAAAGAGATGCAGATGCAAAATTGAAGATTTGATAAAAGAGAGTAAATAAAATATTAATAAAAAATAAGCCATTTTTAACTAATGGCTTATTTTTTATATTTATAGATACAAAACTTAATTTAAATATAAATTAATATCTTCATGTTTTAGGAATTCTTTTAAAACATTTTCTATAATATAGTGCTTTAAGTTTCTAAAATTCCTAGCTTTACATATAAATCTTAGAGTTAAAATTATTTTACCATTTTCTAAAGAGGTATATATGGTATGAGATAGATTTTCATAATAAATAGGAAGATTTTTAGAGGCTATATTCAAGGAATCTTTTGCTTCTTGCTCCACATTTCCAACTATTTCATCTGCAATATTAAGTATAATTTTTTTTGCTTTTTCCCAATTACTATCAGTAGTTAGGGCTATTTCTAACTCATGCCAAGTAAAGGGGAAGGAGTTTGTCTCATTTATAAGCTGTTCGTTTAATAGCTTAATATTAGGTATATATATAAGTCTACCTGTACTTTGACCATAAGTTTTATTATCACTTTCCATGACTTCAATTATAGTTGTATAAAACCAATCTATTTCTAAAACATCTCCAACACTTTCACTGATTTTGATTCTATCACCAACTTGAAAGGGTTTTTGGGTATTTATAATTATCCATCCTAAAAAGTTAGCTACCACATCCCTAAATGCAAAAGCGAGTCCAGCAGAGAATAATCCTAAAAATGTTAGAATATCTTTTGATTCATACATCCAGAGAGGAATTACTATGAATATGAAAAGTATTTTAAAAAATACTGAAGTTATTTTTTTATATTTTATCGTCTGCTTTGAGCTTAAGTTGATTTTATCTATAAAAGAGCAAAGACTTCTTTTTATGAAATGCAGTGCAGCAAATAGAATAATAGTAATAATGAATTTCATTAATACATTAGTATTTTGAAATTTTAGGCCTAAATCTAATAAAAAACTATGCAAAATATTCCCCCCTAAAGTTTTACTATTAATTATATACTAACAAGAATATATAAAATTTCAAATCCAAATATTTAAAATAAGTAATTTAAAAGAATTTTGTACTAAATTTAAATCTTAAATTTCCTAGTGATTGGATAAATTAAGAATTTATTAAGAATTTTTGTAATCTTTTATTAAGATATTCTTATTATAATTAAAATATCTTAATTATGGAAATTGGGGGAGATAATTTGAGTATAAAATCATTTGTTAGAAACTTCATCAAATATCCTAAAATGGTAGGAGCTATTTGTCCTAGTTCTAAAGCTTTAGCGAAGAAGATGGTTAAAGATATAAATTTTAAAAAAGCACAATGCATAGTAGAGTATGGTCCAGGAACTGGAGTATTTACCAATGAGTTAATTAAAAATAAAAGAGAAGATGCATTATTAATACTTATAGAGTTAAATAAAGATTTGTACTATAACTTATGTAAAAGGTATAATGATATTAAAAATGTTATAATAGTAAATGATAGTGCTGAAAACATAGAAAAGTATATACAACAATTAGGTTTTCAATATGCAGATTATATTGTATCAGGATTACCTTTTGCGGCTTTTGAAGATAGTGTATCAAATATAATATTAGATAATACTTTCAAAGTCTTAAATGATGAAGGTAGATTTATTACATTTCAGTATACTTTACTAAAAAAAGACTTTATTAATGAATTCTTTGATGATATACAGATTTCTTATGAGGTTAAGAACATACCTCCTGCATTTATTTTTAGCTGCAGTAAATAAATTTAAATACATATATAGAGTGATGAGAGGAGTAACTAAATGAAGGGTTTGAAAAATAACATAGTCCCGTTGCTATTTATGTTAACTATTCCTATATCAAATATATTTTATAGGATTTTAAATAATTCATCTAGAGGTGTGTACAGCTTAATTTTAGATGTGGATACAAAAGTTCCATTTATAAAAGAATTCATTATACCATATATAATATGGTATCCCTTTATATTTATATTCTTAATATATATATGTCTTAAAAATAAGGAAGTTTATTATAGAACACTAATTAGTATTAATGTTGGATTAATAATCTGCTACGTCATATTCTATTTTTTCCAGACAACAGTAGTTAGGCCCGAGCTGATTGAAACAGATATTTTTACAAATATAGTACGAGTTATATACAGTCATGACAATCCATATAATTGTTTTCCAAGTGTTCACGTTATAACAACTTATATAGTTATGCACGGTATAAATACAGTATCAAAAAATAAAAGAATTCTTATATCATCAAATGTAATAGGAATTTTAATAATACTTTCTACACAATTTGTGAAACAGCATGTGATATTAGACTTGATATTTGCTGTGGTATTAGGGGAAATGGCATTTAGACTGTCTATTCAAGGCTATCATAAGGGGGAAGAACTATGGATAAAGAAACTATTCTCATCGTTGACGATGAAAAAGAAATTAGAAAGTTAATACAAATATATTTAAAAAATGAGGGATATAATACTATTTTGGCAGAAAACGGTGAAGAAGCTCTTAAAATTTTAGAAAGTAATGATATTCATCTTATAGTATTGGATATAATGATGCCAAAAATGGATGGAATAGAAGCTTGCTTAAAAATAAGAGAAGATAGAAATATGCCTATTATAATGTTATCGGCAAAAAGTGAAGATATGGATAAGATATTGGGGCTTACTACAGGAGCTGATGATTATGTAACCAAGCCATTTAATCCATTAGAGCTAGTTGCAAGAATAAAGTCACAACTTAGAAGATATACCAAACTAAATAATATTGATCCCATAAATAAGTCTATAATAGAAATAGATGGATTAGTCATAAATATAGATACTCATGAAGTTAAGGTTGATGGAAAAGAAATCAAGCTTACTCCAAGAGAATTTGATATATTAGAACTTTTAGCTAGAAATAAAGGTATAGTATTTAGTATAGAAAAAATTTATGAGATGGTATGGAAAGAAGATTTTTACGATTCAAATAATACAGTAATGGTCCATATCAGAAAAATTAGAGAAAAGATAGAGGAAGATTCAAGAAATCCAAGATATATTAAAACCGTATGGGGAGTGGGGTATAAGTTTGAGACTTAGAATTTTTCCAAGGTTTAGACCTTTTAAAAGGTTACGTAGAAAATTAAATAGCATCTATATATTTGCAAAGGATAAAGTAAGTAGGAGTATAAGAATAGAGCTTTTAGTAACTTTTGCTGTATGTATTTTATTTGCAACGATTACTTTGGCATTTAGTGGTGATTTTATTAGTAAATTTAATAGAACAGCAGTGGTGAATTATAGAGACGGGATTCAAGAAATAGAAAGAAAGTCAGAAAATCTAGCAAATGAAATACTAGATAAAAAGTTAAGTATAAAAAACAAAGAACAAATTGATGAAGTGATAGGCAGATATACAGATCATTCAGAAGATATCAATAAGATATTGATAACTGATTTAGATGGCAAGATATTATATAAGAATAAAGGTGCCGAAGAAAATATAATAGATATATACAGCATAATAAAGAATGCTATGGGAAACAAAGAAAATCGTGATACAAGTGAAAGGAAAGAACATGTAAGTTTTTATCCATTAAATTTTAATGATGGAAGAGCATATCTAGTTGTAAAGGGAATTCCAAGAGGAAGTATAAGCTATTATTATAATGGAGGCTCAGCTGGATTACTAGCTTTTTTATTGGCTGTTGTAGTTTTTATATTAGTATTTCTATTTATTACTAGAAATAAGATGAAATATATAGAGGAAATATCTAGTGGACTAAAGGAAATATCCCAAGGAAATTTAAAATACAGAGTGGCAATTCGAGGTCAGGATGAATTAAGCTCTCTTGCAGTTAACATAAATAATATGGCTAGAGATTTACAAAATACTATAGAAGAAGAGAGAAAAGCAGAAGAGACGAAAAACCAACTCATAACTAATGTTTCTCATGATTTAAGAACTCCATTAACATCAATAATGGGGTATTTAGGATTAATAAAAGAAAAGAAATATGAAAGTGAAAGTCAATTAAATGAATATGTGAATATAGCTTTTAATAAATCAGAAAAGCTAAAATCTCTTATGGAAGATTTATTTGAATACACTAAGGTTTCTAATAAAGTTATAAAGTTAAACAAAAAAGAGGTTATTATGAACGAACTTCTCGGACAGATTATTGAGGAGTTTATACCTGTTGTAGAAGAAAACAATTTGGAGATGGAGCAAAATATTCCAAAACAAAAATTAGTAGTTTCAGTTGATCCGGATAAAACAGTTAGAATTTTTGATAACCTTCTTATAAACGCAGTTAAATATAGTTTGAAGCCGGGCAAGATAATTGTTAAATTATATGAGAAAGAAGAAAGCGTTGTAATTTCAATACACAATAAAGGTAAAAACATACCTAAGGAAGAACTTCCATATTTATTTGAAAGATTTTACAGGATGGATAAGTCTAGGACGTCTGACAATGGAGGAAGCGGCTTAGGATTAGCTATATCAAAGAATATTGTGGAACTTGAAGGAGGAAGTATTTGGGCAGAATGTGAAGGGGAAGATATAAGCTTTTTTGTAAGTTTTCCTATTTAAAAAGAGTAAAGCAAACCTAAAATATTGGTTAGCTCTACTCTTTTTTATTTTGTTCATATTTTTCTAAATGCCGTAAATCTTTCATATCTCTAAGTAAGAAGAAGCTGGTAAGAGAAGCAGCTATTATATCAGCTATAGGTTGAGATAACCATAGTCCGTTAAGTCCTAAAAATTTAGGCAAAATTAATATTATAGGTATAAGCACGATTACTTGTCTTAAAAAGCTTAAGAAAATAGAGATTTTAGCTTTTCCTATGGCTTGGAAATAATTGGAACCAACTATTTGGTATCCTATTATGGGAAGAAACATAAGATCAATTCTTATTCCATAAGATCCTAATTTTATAAGCTCAGGAGCATCTTTTGCAAAAGCCCTAAATAACAAATGTGGGAAAAATTCCACTGCTATAAATCCAATAGATGCTATACATATACCAGACATTATGGCAAGTCGTAATGCGTGTTTTACTCTTTTATATTGTTTAGCACCATAGTTATATCCAAGAATGGGTTGGACACCTTGGTTTATTCCAAAAATAGGCATAAATATTAACATAGATATACTTACAATTATACTCATAGCAGCTACAGCCATATTTCCCCCGTAATATAGTAATCCTCTATTGTAAAGAGTAGAAACGGCACTAGCAGCAATTTGCATGGAAAAAGGAGATAATCCTATAGCAAAGATTTCCATTGATAAAGACATATTAAGCTTAAAGTTTGATTTTTTTAACTTAAGAATACTTCCACTGTTTTTGCTAATAAAATAACGCATAACTAGAAAAGTATTTACTGTTTGTGATATAACTGTAGCAATGGCAGCTCCTCTAATGCCAAGTCCCAATCCAAAATCAAATATAAAAATAGGATCTAGAACTATATTTAACACTGCACCAACTAGCATAGTTATCATAGCCATTTTAGGATTACCTTCAGAACGAATAATATTGTTTATACCAAAACCTATATTTTGGAATACTGCTCCAGCAAGTATTATTGTAATATACTCTTTTGCATAAAAAATGCTTTCTGCATCAGCACCAAAAATTTTCAAAATAGGTGTTAAAAATGTAATACCCACAATAGAAACGATTATTGAGATTAATATATCTAATAGCACTGATAATCCAAGAATTTTTTCAGCACTTTCTCTATCTTTTTCTCCTAGCTTAATAGAGACAAGTGTAGAAGCACCTATTCCAACTAACATTCCAAAAGCCATTATTATAGTAGCTATTGGCATAGTAATTCCAACCCCAGCTAATGCCTTTTCTCCAACACCTTGTCCAATGTTACCGATATATATTCTATCAATTATATTATATAGAGCATTTACCATCATTCCTATAATTGCTGGTACAGAAAATTTAAGAAGAAGCTTGCCTATATTTCCTGTTCCTAATTCTTTAGATTTATCCATAGCACACCTCCTGGATTATTTAGAACACAATCCAATATTTACATAAAATCACCATATGTACCTAATAATATAACAAAAAAAGATTATACCATATATTTGGTAAAAAGTATATATGGGAGTAAAGAATAAAAACTATGTAAAGGGAAATTATAATACAGTAATATCTATAAAGGCAGGATTTTATTAGGAAAGGAGTTGTAATAATGTGGGTAAGCTTATTGAGTATACCAGACAAATTTGTAACGCCCATTATATCAGCTACTGCTGTTATAGCTGGCTCTTTGATTGGTGCAGTATGTAGTTGGATTACAACCAGCCATTCTATTAAAAAAAGTACTGAAGTAGAGAACAAAATAGTTGAAGACAATAGAAAGTATGATAATTTAGAAAAAGTAGGTAAAGTGTGTGAAAATATAAATATTATTAGATTAGATATTTGTACTGCTATTTTTCAAGGCATAAGAAACCTAAAAAATTTTACAATGGATAATTACACTAATAGGTATCCAATACCAATCAATAAGGATTATTCAAGGGTAGTAGCTTCTTTAACAAGTAAATTTGATTTAAAAGAAATGAGTTACATATATCAGTTATATGGAATTATAGAGACGTTAAATAAACATACAAATGAACTTAGATTTAATGACAAAGAAGGCTATAATTTAATACGTATGGATTGTGAATTATTATTAAAAAAGTTATATGGAGAGAACTATTTACAAGCTATAGAATTAGATATAGATAATATAAAATATGAAGATTTATATAGTAATGATATTATAAAAGTTGGTTACAGAAGAGTTTTAGAAAAATTAGATAATAATAGCTGCATTGAAAAATATAATAGCAAAAATAATTAAGGTAGATGCTTTAAAGCATCTACCTTAATTATTTTTTATTAAAGCTGCATATTTCTACAGTCATCTGCACATGATCTACATACGTTAGCACAGTCTTTACAATGTTGATCTTGAAATTTATCACATTCAGTAGCACATCTTTCACAAATAGAAGCACAAAGATTGCATAAATCCTTTGATAAAGGACTTCTACGAGACATATAGCAAGCAGCTGTAGAACAAATTTCAGCACAATCAACAAGAACCTTCATGCAAGTGGTTCTCATATGAACATCTTCTTCTTCTAAGCAAAGAGCAAAACATTCTTCACAGATTTGTGCACACTTAGAACAAGCGTCAATACAAGATTGATACTGCTGATTTGAATTCATTAAAGATCTTGGCATAGTTGCAGTCGGTACCATATAAAAGCCTCCCTTATATAAGTTATTTAACAAAATTATTTTCTACATAATATGCTAATTTATACTGATTTAAAGAAATGGTTATAATAACCTTTAAATTTAAAGTGAATATTCTTTAGGCTATTAACACAAAATACTACAGGAAATTAAAAATAAAGGGAGGAAATAATATGTCACAACTAAATGAAATGGAATTACAAAACATAAGACATCTTGTTGGAAACCACAAGAACATAGCAGCTAAGCTTAATGATTATGCTAATCAATGCCAAGATGCCCAAGTAAAACAAATGTTTCAACAAGCATCACAATCTGCTCAACAAGGCGCTCAAAAATTAATGGGATTTCTATAAAATTTATTAGGAGGTTTAAAGCTATGCAAGAAAAAGTAATGGTAAATGACGTTCTATCTATGACAAAGGCTGGAATGGCTGATTATGCTAAAGCAATAGGAGAATGTAGTAATCAAAACTTAAGACAGACACTTCAACAAATGAGAGATGGAGATGAAAATTTCCAATATCAATTATCTCAATTAGCAATTCAAAAGAATTACTATATGCCAGCTCAACAAGTGAATCAACAAGAGTTACAACAAGTTAAATCACAATTAATGCAAGGTTAAATATAATTATAAAGAACTGTCTATGAAAGAATACATGGACAGTTTTGCTAATTTATAAATATTAATTTTAGAAAAATTTTGTGTATCAAAAATTTAAAAAAAGACAAAATATTAATGCTGATAATTAAATTGAAGGAGGAAAGAATAATGACAAACAACAAAAATAATAGAAATGATAACAGAGATAACAATCTAAACAACAGAAATGATAGAAAAAATGATAATTTAAAAAATGATAGAAAAGACAATAGAAATAATAGAAATAACGAATTTGAAGACTAAGATTTAGCTAGTATAATTAATAAGGAACCTTTTTGAGAAGGTTCTTTTTAAAATTCATTTAATAGAAAAGGGAAGATCTTTAAGGATCTTCCCTTTTCTATTAAATGAATTTAAATATATTATTTTCATTATTTTAAAAGTTGTATTATAATATTTACTAAATTAACATTTAACTACTGGAGGGGGTATGGACATGGATAACATAGGCTTAGTTCTAGAAGGCGGAGGAATGAGAGGAATTTATACTGCAGGAGTTTTGGATTTTTTTATGGAAAAAGATCTGTACTTTCCTTACGTTATAGGAGTATCAGCAGGAGCTTGTAATGCTACATCATATATATCAAAGCAAAAGGGAAGAAATAAAAAAGTAAATATAAATTATATAAAAAATCCTAAATATTTAAGTTTTAGAAACTTAATAATGGAGAAGAGTATCTTTGGCATTAAGTTTATTTATGATGAACTGCCAAATAAGTTAGAGCCATTTGATTATGAGACATTTACTAATTCTGAACAGAAGTTTATGATAGGTACTACTGACTGTTTAACAGGTAAGCCTGTATACTTTGAAAAAAATGAATGCAAAGATATATTAAAGATTATAAGGGCATCAAGCAGTCTTCCTCTTTTAGCTCCTATGGTTGAAGTAGACAACAAATTGTTATTAGATGGTGGGATTTCAGATTCTATACCTATAAAAAAGTCTATGGAAGACGGAAATATAAGAAATATAATAATATTAACAAGAAATAAAGAATATAGAAAAGAACCAGCTAAATTTAAAAAAGTTATAAAGAGTAAATACCGAAGATATCCCAATTTAGTAAATACTATATTTAATAGATATAAAGTTTATAATGAAACATTGGATTACATAGAAGAGCTTGAAGATAAAAATCAAATATTTATAATTAGGCCATCTAAAGATTTAAAAGTGGATAGATTAGAAAAAAATCAAGATAAGTTAAAAGAATTGTATGAGCTTGGATATAATGATACTAAAAGAAGATATGAGAGCATAATAAAGTGGATAAATGGTGAACAGTAAAATAATATATAATACAATTATATAAGTGTTGCATAAGTAAAAATATAAATTAAAGCAGTTCGACGAAATAAGTTGAGCTGCTTTAATTTAGTTAGAATATTAAAAAAGTGATAAATTTATTAACTTTTACAATTATTTATGTATGGTTATTCTATAAAGTCAAATAATAAGTTAAGTACGGTGTTTTATTTTTGTAAAAGGAGGTAACTAATATGGGAACAAAAATGACAATGGATGGAAATCAAGCAGCTGCATATGCTTCCTATGCATTTACAGAAGTTGCAGCTATATATCCTATAACTCCATCATCTCCCATGGCAGAATCAGTAGATGAATGGTCTGCTCATGGCAAGAAAAATATCTTTGGTCAGCCAGTTCATGTAAGTGAAATGCAATCAGAGGCAGGTGCAGCAGGCGCTATGCACGGTTCTCTCATTGCTGGTGCTTTAACAACAACTTATACTGCATCTCAAGGATTACTTTTGATGATTCCTAACATGTATAAAATGGCAGGAGAAATGCTACCAGGGGTGTTCCATGTAAGTGCTCGTGCCCTTGCAACACATGCACTATCAATTTTTGGAGATCATCAAGACGTTATGGCAACTCGTGAGACTGGATTTGTAATGCTTGCCTCTTCAAGTGTGCAAGAAGTTATGGATTTAGGATGTGTTTCTCATTTATCTGCCATAAAAGGAAGTATACCGTTTCTACATTTCTTCGATGGTTTTAGAACATCACATGAATATAAAAAAATTGATGCTATAGACTATGAAGATTTAGCAAAACTCGTAGATTATGATGCTATAAAGAAGTTTAGAAATAAGGCATTAAATCCAGAACATCCTACAGCAAGAGGTACAACACAGAATCCTGATATATATTTTCAACAAAGAGAAGCCGTAAATCCTTATTATGATGTTATTCCTGATATTGTAGAAGATTATATGAAAGAGATTAAAAATCTTACTGGACGTGAATATCATCCCTTTGATTACTATGGGGACCCAAATGCAGAATATGTAATTGTTGCAATGGGATCTGTATGTGATACTGTTGAAGA
>JAYFRK010000296.1:0-3856 GCA_034925975.1 Clostridium sp. | reverse complement strand
TATGGAGTTAAATCCTTTTCATACGAGTTAGATGTAAGAAATTATGATGAATTTGAGAAATTTGTTGACAAAACAGTTGATGAGTTTGGTAGCTTAGACATTCTTGTTAACATTGCAGGTATTGGCACAATGATGCCCTTAACTGTTATGCCCGTTGACTTAATCAATGCAATTATCGATATCGACTTAAAGGGAACAGTTTATGGTTGCAAGGCTGCATTTAAATATATGATCCCTCAGAAATCAGGAAAGATTGTTAACACATCTTCAATCGCTGCAAAAGCTTGTACAGAAAATTCAAGCTGCTACGCTGCTGCTAAGGCAGGCGTTATATCACTTACAGCTGCTCTTGCAAGAGAAGTTGCTCAACATGACATCAATGTTAATGCTGTTTTACCTGGTATCGTAAGAACAAATATGTGGGAGTCACAGTTACAGATGGTTGCTGGTGATGACGAAGAGAAGAAAAAAGAAGTATTTGCATCCTTCACAAAAGGCATTCCTTTAGCGAGACCTCAGGAAACAATCGATATTGCCAATACAATCTTATTCCTCTGCACAGACGAAGCTTGCAATATTACAGCACAGCATGTTGCTATTGACGGCGGATATACTTGCTAAGTTATATTTGAATTTGCCAATAAATATTGTCAGTATAAAGAGAAATTGCAAACATAAACTACAATATAATGAACTGCAGAGAATTTTAAAAATAAAGCCAGATATATTCAGAATCCCTCAGGTATGTTGTTGAAACGATTCTGAGGGATTTTTATATTATAAGTATTCATCTGGAGTAATTTCGAAATGCTTGATTTTTCTATATATAGTGGTTCTTCCAAGATTTAAATCCGTTGCGGCATTTGCGACCTTTCCCTTATTGATCTTTAACGCATAAACAATGGCATTTCGCTCAATATTCTGCATGGAGGTTGCTTCAATAGAAGGTTTAGGTATTTGTTCGTCTTCGTAATTATAATCAGGAAGTGATGTAAGGAGGTTGCTGTCGGGTGAAGATAAATAATATGCTTGCGTAATAGTATTTTCAAGCTGACGGACGTTTCCTTCCCAGTTAGTCTGGGCCAGTTTATTTAAAAAGTCGAGAGATAATTTCTTGCTTGTATTGTTATCCTTGTTGAGCTTATTAACAAAGTGATCCGCAAGGTAAATTACGTCATTGCCACGCTCATTTAATGGAGGTATGCGTAGGGTAATAACATTGATTCTGTAAAATAAATCGGCTCTGAAGGTTTTCATATGTATTTCCTTGGCAAGGTTACGGTTAGTAGCACAGATTAAACGAACATCAATAGGTTTAGCTGATTTTCCGCCAATTCTTGAAACTGCATGGTCTTCTATTGCACGCAGAAGCTTGGGTTGTATTTCAAGAGGAAGCTCGCCTATTTCATCAAGGAATAGCGTTCCCTTATCTGCCAGCTCAAACTTTCCTGGATTGCCTTCGGAAGAAGCGCCAGTGAAGGCACCTTTTTCATATCCGAATAGTTCACTTTCTACAAGATTACGGGGGAGAACAGCACAGTTGACGATAACAAGAGGACCGTTTGAACGGTTGCTGGCACTGTGAATTGACTGTGCCATCATTTCCTTGCCTGTACCGCTGTCTCCAAGAATAAGGACATTGCAGTTTGTATTAGCTATTCTTTTTGCATTTTCCAATACGGCAAGCATTTTAGGACTTTTGTAAGAATGTAGTCAAAGTTATAGTGAGCACGGTTTCCGACAGTTTTGTTTATGATTTTATTATAGCGTTGCTCAGTATTAAAGATAAGGGTATAGCCTTCGGTGCAGTCCTTTAAGGAAATAATAGCAAGAGAACCATAGCAGCGGATTTTTTTACTGTTAATATTGAACAGAAGCTCACCGTTGTAAGTGCCATTTTTAGAAATATTTTTAGAAATATCTTTAAAATCGTGGAGGATGTTACATATGTTTTTATACAATATAGCTTTATCGGAAATGTTGAATATTTTAGTTATGCTGTTGCTCATTGATATTATTTTTCCAGAGTTATCTGTAGTTATAATACCCTCCTGAACAGAATCAAATACTTGCTCTCTTATCTTGGATGCATTAAGAATTTCAAGCTGACGTTCAAAAGTGTATGCTAGCATGGTCAGGTTTGCTTTAAGCAGTTTAAGCTCCTTGTGCGAATGAATTTTGGTCAAATGAAGATTAATACCAATGCAGCCGATAATGTTTCTGCTGCTGGAATGTACCGGAACGGTAATTCCAATAAAGTTATGATGATTTTTTAAATAATATTCGCTGTCGATAAAATCAACCATAGCATCATGTATAAGAGTCTGGTAGAGATTGTCTGATACCATGGACCAGGTTACTCCGACTTCTATATTAAATGTTTCTCTATAAAATTCTATCATTTCGGGGGCTGCATAGTTTTTTAAAATGACCCCGTTTTTATCGAAAAATGTGATTAAATCAATAAAGGGGATCTCTTCACGGAAACGTGTCAAGGCAGGGTCGGCTATAGAAACCAGGTCAATGTTTTCCTTTATGCATTTTTGAAGTTCCTGATGCGTGATTTTCTTGGCACGACCTTTACTGTAGGGGTCAAGATTGTTTTCTTTGCTGAGACGCCAAGCATCTGCTACATATGGTCTTACGCATGGCAGAATTGTGCCGTCTTTAACAAAAGATTTCCATGCTTCATTCATTTTTTCAATAATTTGTTTCATCAATACACACCTTCTTACCATACAAAAATTAAGTTTCTTTTATAAAATAATTATAGTAAAACAAATTGTATTTTACAAGAACTATGTTTCAAAAAGATACAAAAAAGTAACATAATGGAACACTACTTGATAATTTACCCCAAATTTGCGGCGAAAATGGGTCGATTAATTTGATGTGGACATTGCCAACATATGGTATAAATTTAAATTTATCAAAAATATTTTATAAAACATTATAAAGGGAGGTTTTGAAATGAGAAAAAAAATAACAATAATTGGTGCTGGCCCCGGCGGTTATGTAGCCGCATTAAAAGGAGCGATTTTAGGAGCTGAGGTAACACTTGTTGAAAGGGACAGGCTTGGCGGTACATGCCTTAACCGTGGATGCATTCCAACAAAGGCATTCTTAAAAAGCGCAGAGATATATGAAGAGGCTCAGATAGCAGGTTCCTTTGGCGTATCCTGCGGCGATGTAAATGCAGACTATGTGGCAATTAAAAACCGCAAGGACGGAGTTGTAAACCAGCTTGTAGGAGGAATTAAATTCTTATTAATGAAAAAGAATGTAAATATTGTTCAGGGTGTTGGAAAGCTTATGCCAGGCAAAAAGGTTGAGATTACAAAAGCTGATGGTACAGTAAAAATAATTGAAAGTGATGCAGTTATACTTGCTAACGGTTCGATCCCTGTTATACCTGCTATGTTTAACTATGACGGCGATAGAATTATAACAAGCGATGAGCTGCTTAGACTTAAAGAACTGCCTAAATCAATGATTATTGTTGGCGGTGGGGTAATTGGCTGTGAATTTGGCCAGTTCTACAGAAAACTTGGAACAGAAGTTACTATCGTTGAGATGGCGGAGCATATCCTTCCTAATGAGGATGTTGATGTTGCATCAGTTATTTCAAACAGAATGAAGATGCAGGGTGTTAAGTTCTATACTGGTATAGGTGTTACAAAGGTTGAGAAGAAAGATGGTCTAGTAACAGCTACTATAGCTACAGGCGAAGAGCTTTCTGCTGAATATATGCTTCTTTCCATCGGCCGCAAGGCTAACATAGAAGGAATTGTTGTTGAAACCGTTGATATTATGATGGAAAAAGGAAAGGTTGTTGTTAACGATAAGATGGAAACAT
>JAYFRK010000168.1:0-3824 GCA_034925975.1 Clostridium sp. | reverse complement strand
CATTCTTACATTAGTTGCATGTGGAGCAATTCTAAACTCATTAACCTAAATAAATTTACAAAGGTCACCTATTAGGTGACTTTTGCATGCGCACTATAATATTATATTAATAAAAATATATAGGTGGTGAGGAATTAATTTGAAAGAAAAATATTTTAATGTATTATGTTCATCATTTATTTATAGTATAAAATCAGAGTATGTTCCATTTGCAATAAAAATTATGAATAGGTTGTATTCTAATTTTGAAGTTGGTCTCTCTAAAGAATCAATCTATGAAATATTTGAAAACATCCATAATAATGCAGTAGATATTACATTATATCAGTTAGAAAAGTTACTATTAATAAAATCATCTAGAGTAATTAACCAAAATATCAGCAGCACCTTTTATACTTTAACTAATTATGGCAAAATAAAATTCAGCCAATTTTATATCTTGGAAAAATAGTCAATTAAGCATTCATATTAAACAAATCCAAATATAGATAATATAGGTACATTATCTGTTTTTAAATTAGTTTCATCGTATAAAACTTTAGTAGAGATTATAGCTCCAATTATAGTAAGTAAAGCCCCTATATACTTCAATTGATTTAGTTCTTCTGGTATAGGGTTTTTTATTACTTTATTCAATTCTATAGTTATTAAAATTGCCTTAGTTGAAATTAATCCTCCAACTAATTTAATAATTGCAGCCTGTAAAATTACTTCTGGATCATCTGTAGAAACTGCTATTGCATTTCCTATAAGCAATAAGTTATCTCCAATTCGCCCTAACCTCCTAGCCTCTTCTAATGACACCTATACCACCTCACTCTCTTTATATCATAATATTAAATTACCTTAGTAGGTGCATTAAATATCTATAAAAATATAATTGATATTATAACCTTGTAACACTGTATATCCTTAAATCATATAATCTTTATTGAAGAGTAAATTTTATATGGAGGTTTTTATGTATAACTACAATTGGCCTTGCATGCCATACATGAACATGTACGACGATGATGATTTAGAAAGAATGTATCCTGAAATTTACCATAGAGCTTATCCTATGGTCATGATGCATTGTGACAGAATGGAAGGAAAATACGGATTGATGTTCTCCCCAAGTAATAAAGATTTAGATGATGCCTGTGAAGATATGTATGAAAATATTAAAGATTACTTAGAGGATATGGAGGAGAAAGATTACGACAGACAACGTCCTTATGATAGAAGAAGATCTGTAAATGACTTATTTAGAATCTTATTAATTAGAGAACTGCTAGGAAGACGTAGAAGACGCAGAAGACCACACCATGGCTATTGGTACTAATGCTTATTACAGAAAAGATTATTAATTTATTGAGTATTGCCTAAAATAAAAAATTAAGGCAAGTAAAATATTATTTACATAATATTCTACTTGCCTTAATAATTTTTCTTACTCTTCAAATCCCTCAGGGAACTCTGCATTGTGATAAACGTCTTGAACATCGTCATCATCCTCAAGCATATCTAAAAGCTTTTGAGTCTGAGGGGCTGTTTCCATGTCTACAGCTGTCATAACATCTGGAATCATTGTTATATCAGCTTCTAGGAAGTTGTATCCTGCCTTTTCAAGTTCTTCACGAACTGCTGAGAAATCTATTGGATCAGTTAATATTTCAAATACTTCATCTTCTGCATTGAAATCTTCCGCACCAGCTTCTAATGCTTGCATCATTAACTCTTCTTCATCGATTTCCTCAGTATTTTCGATTATCATTTGGCCTTTTCTCTGGAACATGTATGATACACATCCAGTTGATCCTAAGTTTCCACCGTACTTATCAAAAATATGTCTTGCACTGGCAGCACTTCTATTTCTGTTATCTGTTAGGAACTTAACCATAACAGCAACTCCACCTGGTGCATATCCTTCATAAACTATTTCTTCATAGCTTATTCCATCAAGCTCTCCTGCACCTTTTTTAATTGCTCTTTCTACGGTATCTCCTGGCATATTTGCAGCCTTAGCTTTTGCTATGACATCTCTTAACTTAGAGTTTGTATCTGGGTTTGAGCCGCCATCTCTAGCTGCAAGTATAAGTTCTCTACCTATCTTTGTGAATACTTTTCCTTTTTTAGCGTCGTTTTTTCCTTTTTTAGCTTGTATATTATGCCACTTTGAATGTCCTGACATAAATATTTCCCCCTAACTGGTAATATTTAATTTTAAAAATCATCTATTATATTTATCCCATATATTTTAGAAATCGTTTAATATTATATCATATAAGATAATTTTATTTCAAATTTTATTTACTCTTGGTATAACCTACTATCAAGTATAAAATAGTATTTCTCTTTACTAACCTTAAATTCACTTTTACCTGATGTTATTTCAACTATTTTAGATCTTATTTTCTCTATCATATTAGTTTCACAATATATTTCTATAGCAACTTTATCTGTATATTCTATATTTTCAATATACCAATTGTTTTGACCGCATGAATATTGAATTTTTCCTAATAAATCATAATCAGTTATTATATTAAGAGAGACTCCTTCTACCTTTTCTACAACATTAGCACTTTCTATTGCAATTGCTGCACCTTTTGAATATGATCTTACAAGTCCCCCTGCCCCTAAAAGAGTTCCTCCAAAGTATCTAGTTACAACCACCGCAACATCAGTTATCTTATTTTTTTTTATTACCTCTAATACAGGTATCCCCGCAGTTCCCTGGGGCTCTCCATCGTCACTGTATCTTTGTATTCCCATGTTTTCTCCAACTATATATGCATAAACATTGTGAGTAGCATCTTTATGTTTATTTTTTATAGTATCTACAAATTCTTTTGCCTCTTCTTCACTATTAACTCTCTTTGCATAACCTATAAATACAGATTTTTTTTCTTCAAATTGATCTTGTCCCTCATTTCTCACCGTAAAATAACTCACTGTAAATCATCCTTTCATAGACTTTTGTAATTATATTAAGCCTTGCTCTACATTATGATTATCTCTATCTTTCTCTATGCTATCTAAGTATATCTCAGCAGACTTTTTTATATATTCTTTATCTGAGGTATTTTTTAAATATCTAATTTTTTCTACTGCCCTTTTGCTGTTTAGCTTTTGTAAGGCCTTAATTGCATAAGTTACAACCTGAGGATTACTATCTTCTAGTGCCCTTATAAGAGCTATTTCACATTTCTGACTTTCAACTTTTCCCATAGCTGATACAGCCATTCTTCTTATATTCACAAATTTGTGTACTGAAGCCTTTGTTAAAATATCTAAACTATTAAAGTCCTTTAATTCTCCTATTATCCAAACAGCTACTTCTTTATCTCTTGAATACATATCTGTATAGCTATTCTTTATAAATTCTAAAACTTTTCTCTTATTTTCTTCATCAAGGGAATTTAATACTTCTATTTTGTCTCTCTTCCCTGCCTTTGTTATCTCTCTAAATAAATCTTCTGTATTTTTACTTTTAGTTAAAAATCTATATTTTATTTTTCCCTGTATTATATGATTCTGAACTGTGGGCCTGTCGATGTTTCTTATTCTACATATGGTTTCTATGCTTTTACCTTCAATAAACAGAAAATAAGTTATATCTTCTTCATTATATTTATCTATTTCATTCCAATTAAACTCTACAAGCCCTTTCTTCATACTAGTTCTTCTCCTCTTTACTTTAATAGTTTATCAATCACTTCTATTCCCCTTTTTATTTCATTAATGTCTGTTTGTGAAAATCCTAGTCTAAAAAACTTTTCCCCATCTATACTATTTTTATAAAAAAGTACTCCAGGCGTTATAATGACTTTTTCTTTTTT
>JAYFRK010000556.1:0-1770 GCA_034925975.1 Clostridium sp. | reverse complement strand
CAAGGTGATACTTTGTTGTTACTCCATTTATTGTTTTTTCAGTTCTTATGCCATCAACATTATACTTAAAGCTTATATCTTTACTATTTCCTTTTATATCTGCTAGTTGTCTTCCTTGTTCCCAGATAAAGGTGTAGCCATCATAGGTTAGGGGATTTCCTATGGCATCATAGGTTATTTCCTTTCCGTTAAAACTTGTAAGCTTATCTTTCCAGTTAGAGTCTTCATATCCGTAGCTTATGGTGGATGTCGCTGTTCCTAAATCTCCTGTTGTGTATGAATATTCTGCTTTGCTTAGAATATTTCCTCCAGCATCATAGGAATAAGTTATAGTTTTATTTAATACCTGATTATCTTCTCTTGTAAGCTGATTTAGTTCATCATAGTAATAAGTTATTACCTTACCACCTTCGGTGATTGTTTTAATATTACCATTAGCATCATAGCTGTAAGATATCTTCCTTCCATTATTATCTATTTCACTTACTTTTGTTGTAGTGGTGTTTGCAGCAGCTCCTGCTTCAAAGGTATATTTTGTTATAAAGTCACTTAATCCTGTATTTAGTGATCTATCAGTTAGTCTTCCTAAGTTATCATATTTATAACCTACCCAGTTCCCTCTTCCATTTGTATATATGCTATTTATTTCTTCAGAAGACAATACTGTATTATATCTGCTTAGTCCCTCTAGCTGTCCATTTAGTTGATTACTGCCTGATACAGTTCCTCCAACCGCTGTTTTTGCTCCTGTGAAGTCTTTGAAACTTGTAGTGTTTCCTGAATAAACCTTATCATTTAGATATAGTTTTGCATTTAAGGTTGTTCCTGATACATTCCAAGTGAAGGCTCCGTAGTTCCATGTATTTGCTGTTACAGCTTCTGTAGATGTTATTAAAGTTAGCCAGCCTCCGGCACTATCTCTTACAGCTAGGTTAAGCTTGCTGTTACTGTCTAAGTAAAGGCTTAGCAAGCTTCCATTTCCTTCTGATGCTAGTATATATCTATTCGTTGTACCACCTTTGGTGTTAAACCATACCCCTAGGGTTCCTTGATCTTTTTTTATCCCTAAATCATATAGGATTTTAGTGCTTTCAGATGTTGTTAAAACATTTTTTCCCTTTTGTTCTGCAGCTACTGCTAAATCTTTTGTAAAGCTAGAGCCCGTCTCACTATATGGCTTTGCTCCTTTGGAACCTGTGGTGCTGTTGTTTAGTGGGAAATACTCCATATTTTCGCTATTACTTAATGGATTATTGTAGTAAATGTTTGTAGGTCTATTATCTTTGTCATAGTCATAGGAAGTTATATATCCTATTCCATTTACTCTTTCTTGGAAAAGACTTAAATTATTTCCCTTGTCATAGCTATAGTTTATTATGTTTCCTTTAGAATCCTTTATCTTTGAAAGTCTCTCAGAAGCATCGTAGATGTATCTATAGTTTACTCCGTTTATTAAGTCTTCAAGGATTCCTAAATTGCCGCTGGCATCATAAGAATATTTAAATTTTTCTTCTCCGTTGATTAGCTTAGAACTTATTCTATCCTCACTATCGTATTTATAAGACACTGTGTGTCCATTACCGTAGGTAGAGCTTAAAAGTAGCTTTGTTCTATCTTGAAATACATTAGTGATTAAATTTTGATTTCCTACATTAACTTCAGTATTATTATCTGCTCCGTCATAGTTAAAAGTGTAGCTAAATCCATTGTGACTTACTGTCTTTATTTTATCATTTTCATAGGTGTAACTATTTTTTATGGTATTTAACC
>JAYFRK010000512.1:0-1931 GCA_034925975.1 Clostridium sp. | reverse complement strand
TTTTAGATCCATATTTTTCTTCCAACATAGGGCCTAAAAGTAGAATCATCAAAAAATTTCCACCATAATGATCCCAATTAGCATGCCCAATGACATGTGTAAACAGGCGAATATACTGCATTGGGTCCAGCATAGATGTTCTATAATTAGAAAAGAAATATTTAGTAGTAGCATGATTTGTCATAATTCCCAAAACTAATGCTACCAGTGAAACAAGAGCATATGTTAAAGTTACTGGTGCATTATACTGGAATCTTTTTAATTGTTTTCCCATATTTAATACCTGCCTAAATACATTATTTAAATTTAATATTATTATATCAAATTTTAATCTTTTATAATTTAAAATACACCTGAAGCTCCTGCTAATAATACTATAACTGAAAATATGATTCTATATATTGCGAATACCTTCATAGGTTTTTTCTTTAAATATGCAATGAATCTATCAATTACTATTAAAGCTACTATAAAAGCAACTAAAAATCCAACCACAAGAGAAATCATTTCTATGGAAGTTAGGCTAGATATTCCACCAATTTTTATAATCTTCAAAGAGCTCATTCCTACCATAACTGGAATTGCTAAAAAGAAAGAGAATTCAGCAGCTGCAACCGTAGAAAGTCCTGATACCCATCCACCTATAATTGTTGAAGCTGAACGTGACATTCCAGGAATTATAGCTAAACATTGAAATACACCTACTATCCAAGCTTGTTTCATTGTAACATTTAATTCTTTTCCTTTTGAACTTTTGCTTCTAAACTTCCCTTCAGCATATATCATCCATATACCACCTAGAAATAAGGTTATAGCTACAGATACTGGGGTAAATAAATATTTTTCTGCTACATCATCCAATAATACTCCTAAAATACCACCAGGAATACAAGCAATGAATATCATAAACCAAAATTTGAACCCTGATTTTTCATATCCAACTTTTTTAGGAAAAAAATTTATAAGAGTTTCTTTTATCTTCCCCCAGTAGAGTACAATCACCGCAAGTATTGCTCCAAGTTGTATAACATATGTATACATTTCAACATAGTTTGGATTAGAACCCTTGAAGCCCATTAAATTTTCAAAGATAACCATATGTCCCGTTGAAGATACTGGTAAGAATTCTGTTAGCCCTTCTACAATTCCTAATATTGCAGATTTTATTATTAGTAATATTGTATCCATTTAATCACCTTTTCCTTAAATATATTATTTAACCCAGCCAACACTCGCTTTATCCTATTCGATGTTTTAGTCAAATTTCCCTTTTACAAATACCGTTGCTATTCTATTACTGTCACCCTAAATAACCACTAAACATCTTTAATCCTCAATGGATAATCTTATCCATCTATTATATGTATTAAACAAAAAAGTGACTGATATTATCAACAATCTTCTAAGACATCTTATCTATATTTTGCAATGCAGCAGGTATATTGCCCTGATATTCCCCTCCATGATAACAGATTATTTTTTCTATATCATAATTAAGCAGTTTCAAAACAGACTTTTTTGCTTCAGCCATATCTAATGTATACTGTGGTGCAGCAATCTGAAGATTTCCATTTTCTATTGCTAAAGCATCTCCGCTGATTAAGACTTTAAGCTTTTTTAAATAAAGTGAAATATGTCCCGGCATATGCCCTGGAGTTTCCATAATTTCGATTCCACCGCAGCAAGAAACATAATCTCCGTCTTTTACAGTCATATCTACTTCTGTATTTTCAACTGATTTTAAAATATCCTGAAACACTTTTCCTGCCTCCTGCTGTTCTTGCGGCATAGTCAACTGGATTTGTTCGGCCTGTTCAAGTCGTAATGACTTTTTCCTTCCCGTTACATATGGTGCATCCTTTTCACTTGCAATAATCTTAATGTGAGGATACTTTTTCTTGATTGCAGCAAGACTTCCCATGTGATCATAG